>JBBSAR010000004.1:0-26755 GCA_038252125.1 Desulfatiglandales bacterium | reverse complement strand
GAAATGGAAGCCCTTGTGCGGCAAGGCCCCTTTGTTATGAAAGCCAGTTTGAGCCATGAGGGGGAAGGGGTCTTTCTGGTGAAGGATAAGGGCTCCTTCCATGCGGCGTTGCAGCGTCTTACGTTCAAGGAAAAATCGGGGGCCATGGGATTTGTTGTTCAGGAATTCATCCCATGTGATGGAAATGTACTCCGGTCCGTCATCATAGGGAAGAATGTCCTCTCTTACTGGAAACGTCCGGCTGATAACGGGCAGGAAATTACAACCGTAAGCAAGGGCGCTCAGGTTGACAAGGTCTGGCAACCCCGGTTTCTCAGGATGGGGAATGATTGTGCGCGTGTCCTGGCGGAAAAGACAGGAATCAACCTTGCTGCCGTCGATTTTTTGATCCCTTTCTCGGAAAAGGAACCTTCTCCGTTGTTTCTGGAGATCAACTATTATTTCGGACGAAAGGGGCTTGGAGGATTGAAAAATTATTATCGCCTTTTCTTCCAGGCCGTTCAGGAATGGCTTATGGATCTACATCTGAATCCTGATGCGGTAAGACTTGTTTAAGGCTTCCAATTGTGGTTCGATCGTATCCTATTCAAATTCCCTGGCAGCGAAATTCAGAATTAGGAAGCCATTCCGTCACGAGGTCTTCTCTGCTGCCGCATCTGATTCCTATGGCTGCACCCGTCCTTCTATGCTGGTACGAAAAAATGGATGGATGATAATAGGTTTGTTGCACCAGCATAAAAGGACCTCTCGACGGTCGGTGAAGGTTTATCCAAGATGCGGCAGCAGAGAAGACCTCATGACTCCATTCAATCCCGGATCTTTGAATAGGATACGTTCGATCGCCCAAGGCGCAAAGATTGCAAAGATTATTTTGCTATTGATTCAAATACGTATCCCGTCTGATCTCTTTTGGTTTTCTGCTTTTCTCTTGTGTTTCCCTGACGATTATCCCCATGATCGACAGTGGGACAAGGGCCGCTGCCGGAGTTTTTTGTTGCACAGTTATATCCTTTATGACATATTCGTGCCGGAGAATTTCATGTGTTCGGGAAGAGAATGCAGGTCTTTTTTGGCAAGGATAGCCAGGATATCTGTCATTTGTGAGGCTATTTGCTGCGTTGACATCAAAAACGGTGGGAGTCTGTGTGGAAGCATTTTTTAAATTGAAAAGGCCCGATGAGGTTTTCGAGATTATCGACCGGTTGGAACCATTAGAAGAGGAATCGGTTTTCCTGGAGGAATCATTGGGGCGGGTGCTGAGTCGAGATCTCCAGGCGCCGGAGGATCTGCCCGAATTTTTTCGGTCAACTATGGATGGGTATGCTGTTCGGGCGAGAGACACTTTTGGCGCAACGGAGAGTCTCCCCGCTCTGTTTGAGATGGCTGGCGAGGTTGCCATGGGACGGAACGATCCGATCATCGTAGGAGAAGGAGAGGCAGTGAAGATTCCTACGGGGGGGATGATTCCGGAAGGCGCGGACGGGGTCGTCATGGCCGAATACTGCGCCTTATTGGACGGTAAAACCGTTGAGATCAGCAAAGCGATTTCGCCCCTTGAGAACATCATTCAGCCGGGAGATGATTTCAAGGTGGGAGATCTATTTTTGCAAAAAGGAGAACGGTTGCGTCCCCAGGATCTTGGCGTTGCGGCTGGTCTGGGGTTTTCCCATATCCCTGTTGTTCGCATGCCTAAGGTGGCCATTATCTCAACCGGGGACGAGATTGTACCAGTGGAAGATAAACCGCTTTCGGGTCAAGTCAGGGACATAAACCGGTACACACTGGGGGCGTTTTGCAGGGAACTGGGTGCGGAGCCGATACCCTTGGGAATTTGTCGGGATGATTTTCAAATGCTCAAGGATATGGTGGAAGAGGGAGCGAAACGGGCCGACTCCGTCTGGGTTTCCGGAGGAAGTTCCGTTGGGACGAGGGATCTTACTCTCAAGGTCTTTGAAACGCTTCCCGGATTCGAACTCCTGGTGCACGGGATTTCCATCAGTCCCGGAAAACCCACCATCTTGGGCAAGTCCGGCGGCAAAATCTTTGCGGGTCTGCCTGGGCATGTGGCTTCAGCGCTTGTGGTGGCGCATATTTTTATGTCAAGGGTCATTTTCAGGCTCCGTGGAGAAAACCATTCCCGCTCCGATGACTTTCGTGAGGTGGAGGCCGAATTGAGCCGGAATGTGGAATCTGCCAACGGACGTGAAGATTATCTGCGCGTCCTTCTGGTGAAGGAAAAAGGACGAAACGTTGCAAAACCCGTTTTTGGTAAATCAGGGCTTATTTCCACGCTGGTTGATGCCGACGGCCTGGTTAAAATGGATATGAATACTGAAGGGCTATATGCGGGAGATGTGGTGAAAGTAATGCTTTTCAGGCAGGGAGGACTCTCGTGAAAAGGCAAGTATATCTGTCTTTGAAATCCCTTGAGGAAGCCAAGCATATCTTCTTCTCCCGTTTTCATTCCAACATGAGAACAGGTCCTGAGACCATAAAGCCGGCGGACGCGCAGGATCGTGTGACAGCAGAAGCTGTTTTTGCCAAGAGATCCGCGCCTTCTTATCATTCTGCCGCCATGGACGGCGTTGTCGTACGGGCTGAACAGACGTATGGAACCACGGAGCGCAATCCAAAAATCCTCCAGTTGGGGGAGGAGGCATTATGGATCAACACGGGCCAGCCCATTCCGGAATCCTTTGATGCCGTCATCATGGTTGAAAAACTCCACCAAATCGATGATACGCACATGGAAATACGCTCTCCTGCCTATCCGTGGCAACATGTTCGCAAGGTTGGAGAAGACATTGTTGCAACAGAGCTCCTTTTTCCTGTAAATCACAGGCTTCGGCCTTACGATATCGGGGCGCTCATCAGTGGAGGAGTTCCGTCGCTGCGGGTTTGGAAAAGGCCTAAAGTGGCCATTATTCCCACCGGATCGGAACTTGTCAGCCACAAAGATGCGGAAACATCAGGGGTAATGTTGCCGGGCCGGATCATTGAATACAACTCTCTTGTGATTGGAGCGCTGGTAAGGGAGTGCGGCGGGAACCCCAACCTCTTTGACATTGTTCCTGATCATCAAGAAAGTATTCTCAAGGCCGTCCAGGAAGCCTTTGACTCAGGTGCGGATGTGATTATTATAAATGCAGGATCTTCCGCGGGAAGCAAAGACTATACGATGCATGTGGTAAAAGAAATGGGAGAGGTTCTGGTTCATGGCGTAGCCATGATGCCGGGAAAACCGACGTTATTAGGGGTGGCAGGCGACAGGCCGGTTATAGGAAATCCCGGGTATGCGGTTTCTTCCACCATTTCTTTCGATCAATTCGTCAGGCCTCTCCTGTATACCTTGCAGGGTCTTTCTCCCCCAGCGCCAAGGACCGTAGAGGTGCAACCGACCAGAGATATTCCGTCCAAGGTCGGGACGGAAGAGTTTCTGCGGGTAAGTATCGGGAAAGTTGGCCCGGGGTATGTCGCGACCCCGCTTTCGCGAGCTGCGGGGTCAATTACTACCCTGACCAGGGCGGAAGGAATCCTCCGTATTCCGGCCATGTCCGAGGGCCTGGTTCAGGGGGAGACGGTGAGGGCGGAACTCCTTGTGGAAGAGCAGGAGCTGCTCAACACGGTAGTCGTCATTGGAAGTCACGATATTACCATCGACATCCTGGGGGATGAGATACGGGCGTCCGGGAGGAATATCCGGATTTCATCAGGCAATGTCGGCAGCCTTGGAGGGCTCTTGGCCTTAAGGAAAGGGTCCTGCCATATGTCCGGCACTCATCTGCTTGATGCGCAAACCGGGGAGTATAATGTTCCGTTCATCAGGAAGTACGTGACAGGACTCGACGTAAGCGTCTTCCATCTTGTTCTGAGAGAACAGGGGTTGATTGTTCCCAAAGGGAATCCGAAAGGCATCAGGGGCATCGAAGATCTGTGCAGAAAAGACGTGTCGTTTGTCAATCGCCAGGCCGGTTCAGGGACCAGGGTGTTGCTCGACTATAAACTGGGACAACTGGAGATGAGTCCTCACCTGATCAGAGGATTCACCCATGAGGAGTACACCCACATGAATGTTGCCGTGGCAGTCCTCAGCGGGGCTGCCGATTGTGGGATGGGTATCTTTGCCGCAGCGAGAGCTCTCGACCTGGATTTTGTTCCCATCGTGCAGGAGCAGTACGATCTGGTTGTGCCGACCCGGATATTGGATGCCCCCCACATAAAGGGGGCACTGGAGACCATTGGTTCAAAACATTTCAGAGAGAGAGTCAGATCTCTTGGTGGATATGATCCTTCCTTGAGCGGGGAACTCTTTGTGGAAATGAAGGGAGAGTGATATGGTAGAACTCAGGCTCATGTCACGACAATGGATAGTTGATGAGCATGGCAATATCATTATGGGAGAGGGTCGAAAGGAGATCCTTGAAAATATTGACAAAACCGGCTCGATTAACCAGACGGCGAAGATTATGAAGATGTCCTACAAAGGCGTCTGGGGTAAAATAAAGGCGACAGAGAAGTATCTCAATGAGGATATTGTGCATGCCGACAGAAAAAACGGGACCAGGCTTTCTGAAAAAGGAAGAGAACTTCTCAGAAAATACACTGCGTTAAAGGATCGGTGCACCGATGAGGACAACCGGTGCTTTGAAATGGTTTTCGGCAAAAACCGCGGGCACGAAGGGGAGTAGGAGGGTGAAGAGCTTGTCGGATTTGCCTATTGTATCCGTCGTGGGTTTTTCAGGGAGCGGGAAGACCACATTCATTGAAAAACTGATTCCACGACTTACTATTCGCAATATCCGAGTTGGGACGTTGAAGCATGATGTGCATGGCTTTGAAATGGACAAGCCCGGCAAAGACAGCTGGAGGCATAAACATGCCGGGGCCGTTGTCTCCGTTATTTCATCGCCCGGGCAGATCGGCATGGTAAAGGATGTGGATCATGATTACAATCCCGATGAGTTGAAGTGGCTTTTCAAGGGTGCACAGATCATCCTTGCAGAAGGATACAAGAGACAGAATAGACCCAAGTTGGAGGTTTTCAGGCCGGAAATTCGGGAAGAACCTTTCTGTGCCGGAGATAAAGCCTTGATCGCTCTAATCAGCGATGTCCCCGTTGATCTGGGCGTTCCGCGTTTTTCCCTTGATGATGCGGAAGGGGTGTCTGAATTTCTGATTTCGTATTTTAAGCTTCTGCCGGAATGCCGGAGAGACAGCGGCTGCGAACCTTTGGCTTCCAAGGGATGGAGAAATGTCGTTTGAATCGTATGCTACGGAACATATTTAATTGCCCGGCAAAAATATCTATTGAAGGAATCAATTCGTCTAAAAGGAAGGAACTCTCATGTTAGATTTCCCTTTTGTCACTCTTGCCCCAATGGGAGCTTTTTCAGGAAATTACGTAGGAAACGATTTCGTCCAAATGATTGTTCATGCAGGGCCCATGGTGAAGTTTGTTCTGCTTGTTCTTTTTCTGTTTTCGTTTATTTCTTGGACTATTATTTTTATGAAATTCAGGCTCTTGAAAAAAGCTGAATCCCAGACGAATGACTTTCTGGAACTCTTCTGGGAAAATCGAGATATGAAGCGAATCTATACAGAGAGCGAGCGAATGGGGTCGAGTCCGGTAGCCAGTCTTTTCAGGGCCGGGTATGCGGAATTAGGCCGTATCAGGAAAGCCCAGGCCGGCCCGGGCGCAGGCCAGGTCAGTGCGGGATTGGAAAGTGAAATGGCGACCGCAGGAAAAGGCTCGGGCAGGGAAACCATGGCGGTCCAGAGAGCCCTTATGGAAAATCTCGAAAGGTCGCTGAAAAAAGCTACCATAGACCAGCACAACAAATTGGAGAAAGCCTTGAGCTTCCTTGCCACAACGGGAAATACGACCCCCTTCATCGGCCTTTTCGGAACGGTGTGGGGAATTATGGAATCCTTCCGAAACATAGGGCTGAAAGGTTCCGCCAATCTCGCTGTGGTGGCGCCGGGAATTTCCGAGGCGCTTATCGCCACGGCCGCGGGTCTTGCCGCGGCGATTCCTGCCGTGGTGGCTTACAACTATTTTTCCCAGAGGGTGTCATCGTTGAGTTCAGAAATGGATATTTTCACTACAGACTTCCTTACCATGGTCGGGCGAAGGGCTTTTGTGAATTAGATCTTTCGGTCTTCGAGGCCGTACAGGGGATCTTTTCAACCGGAGGGAGATAGAAACGGGGAATGTATACGAATCAAAGCGGAAATAACAGACGCCTCATGTCTGAAATCAACGTGACCCCTCTCGTGGATGTAATGCTGGTTCTGCTTATCATATTTATGGTGGCCGCCCCGATGATGATCCAGGGGGTTGATGTCAACCTGCCCAAGACCGCCACGAGAAATATCAAGACGCAGGATGAGCCTCTCCTGTTAACGGTGAAGAAGGATGGACAGATTTTCATTGAGAACCATAGGATCGAGTTGGCGAATCTGGAGATGAAGGTGAAAAATATCTTTGAGAACCGACGAGAGAAGGAGGTGCTCTTGCGAGCCGATAAGGATGTCTCTTATGGTTTTGTCATTGATGTTATCGCGAGGGTTAAGAGGGCTGGAATCGACAAGCTGGGAATGGTAACGGAACCTCTGGAGTGATTGTTCCGTCCGATATCTTAAGTGTAATGTATGAGAAAAAAAAGGACAAAATCCAATAAAAATATTCGAAACGTGTGGACGGGCCCCCTTATATTCTCATTGGCTTTTCATCTGACGGTTTTTTCCATGTTCTTTTTTGTTCCCGAATCGATGTCGATCCGCAGGATAAACGGTCCGACCGTCTATGAAGTTGATCTTGTGCAACTGCCCCCAAAACCCGTAAAAGCAAAGAAAGAAGCGGCCGTTGTCTCCCCGGGGAAAGTGATTGCCGATTCCACAAAAACTGCGCCTTCACGGTTAATCAGTTCACCTGCAAAGGAGGAAAAACCGGTTGTCATTGGAAAAAGAGTTGTTGAGCGGGAAACGCAGAAAAAAATGCCCGAAAAAAGGGTAGAAAAACCAAAGGTAGATGCATCAAAACTGATCGATCAAGCCATTGGCAAAATAGAGAGAAAGGTAAAGGCCGAGAAAAAAGATCAGAAAAAAGATCATTTGAGTACTGCTTTAGCCAAAATCCAGTCCCGGGTTGAAGAAACGGAAAAAGGTAATCCACAGGGAAACGTATCGGAAACCGGTATGGCCATACGGCTTTATCAGATGGAAGTTGCGGAACGAATCAAGCAGAACTGGTCCTATCCTGTGGCCATAAGCAATCCGGGAGAGAATCAGGCTATTGAGGCCGTTGTGGTGGTGACGGTCAAAGAAAATGGAACTATTGTTGGATTCTCAGTCAAGAAGAAGTCATCGAGTGCGCTTTTTGATGCTTCCGTTCTTAAGGCCATCGAAAGATCTGATCCGCTCCCGCCTTTTCCGGAAGGGTATCGGAAGAGCACCGATGATATTGAGATCAGATTTAATCTCAGTGAAATGGAGACATCGTAAGACCAGCCTATGGAGGTTTCATCTTTAAAATGTTTCGCGTAAAACCTGGATTTTTGTTTTTATCTAAGAAGGCATTGTTGTATTCAGCCGGGGTGGTTTTTTTTCTGATGTTTTGTTTCCCGGGCCGTTCGTCAGGACGGATTTATATAGACATCAACGCACCATCCATTCCCAAATTCAAGATAGCCATACCCGATTTCCAGAGGATCGGAGGGGATTCCGGGCATCCTGAACTGGGAGCTGACCTGCTGAAAGTGATGTCCAATGATCTTGAATTGAGTGGCTACTTCTCCCCTATCGATAAGGGTGCTTTTCTGGAAGAAAAAAATGCTCCATTAACGGGGGATAAAATAAATTTCAAGGACTGGTCCGTGATTGGCGCTGAACTGCTCTTGAAGGTTGGATATTCCTGTATGGGAAGTCGATTGCAGGTGGAGCTGAGGCTATATGACGTATTTTGGGGAAAACAGATTTTAGGGAAGCGGGCACTGGCGGATATCTCCGGGTATCGCCATCTTATGCATAAACTTTCTGATGATATTATTCTGAAATTGACCGGATCCAACGGAATTTCTTTGACAAAGCTCGCATATGTGGGGGATGAAACCGGGCACAAAGAAATTTACACCTGCGATTTCGATGGGTACAACAACCAGGCTGTTACTTCGGATAAGAGCATCGCCATGTTGCCCAGGTGGTCTCCGGACGGAAAGAAGCTGGCCTATAATTCCTACAAGCAAGGAGGCGCTGAACTCTATCTGAAGGATATGGCCACCGGCGTCACGAAAAGGGCGTCGCGAAGATCGGGGCTTAATATCGGCGCGGGCTGGGCGCCGGGCGGAGAAAAAATAGCACTGACTCTGAGTGACCAGGGAAATTCGGATATTTACGTGATCAGTCTGGAAGGCCGGATTCTCAAACGGTTGACGGATCATTGGGGCATTGATGTTTCCCCTTCCTATTCGCCGGACGGAAAAAGACTGGCTTTTGTTTCAAATCGCTCCGGCTCTCCCCAGGTCTATATCTTGACGATTGAAAGCGGGAAAGTGGAACGATTGACCTTCGAAGGGAAATACAATACGTCTCCTTCCTGGTCCAGTCTGAACAGGATCGCCTATACATCTATGAACGAGAACGGAAGTTTCGATATCTGCACCATTGATCCGAATGGAGGTTCCGTAAGGGTGCTTACGGGAGATGGATGGAACGATGAGGATCCATGCTGGTCGCCCGACGGCAGATATATTGCTTTCAGCTCCAACCGAACCGGTAGTTACCATATCTATATCATGAACCTCAGCGGTCAAAATCAGAGTAGAATTACTTTTGAGAAAGGGAATCAGACCAGCCCGTCGTGGGCTTCCGAATAGCGGGCCCTGTTCTTTGAAATCCGGATGAATTCGATTGGTGCGGCTTTCGATGGATTTTTTTTGAAAAACTTGAAATAACGTGGAGGAAATGCTAAATAGTTAAACAGGTGTGTTTTTGGAAGGGGAAGGCTTTTCAATACAATTATTTTTCATAGGTATTCGCCTATGGAACCGGGAGGAAAAAGTCATGCGGAATAGAGCGGCTACAGGTGTAATGGTGTTGATTTTTGTGGTTTCATCCATGTTCTGGTTTGCGTCCTGCGCCAAAAAGCAGGTAGATACCTATGAGTCCAAGCCAAAGGCGGAAACGGGTGAAGGGGCTGTTGGTAAAGGGGGGGATGCGGGAAAACAATCTTCGTCTGAAACAATTACGGAATTGAGCGAGGCGGAACGGCTGGCAAAGCAGAAGGAAATCGAGAGCGCCAACAAGATGTCGGTTTTTGAATCTGAAAATATCTATTTTGAATTCGACAAGTCCGACCTGACTCCCGAAGCCCAGGCTATTCTGAAAAAGAAAGCGGCCTTTCTGCAGCAATATCCTTCTGTTTCTCTCTTGATTGCGGGCAATTGCGACCAGAGAGGCACCATCGAATACAATCTCGCATTGGGCGAAAGAAGAGCCAATGCCGCTCAAAGATTCCTGGTGGCGTTGGGAATCTCCGAGGATCGCATAAAGACCATAAGTTATGGGAAGGAACGCCTTGCAGATCCAGCGAATAATCCGGTTGCCTTGTCGCTGAACAGGAGGGACACTTTTACCTTGTTGCGATAGGGTCTGTGATAAAAAATGAGGATAATGCCGTGATGGATGGTTTTGTCCTTGACACGGAATGAATGGGGACCGGCTTGATTCGTCAGGCTGGTCCCCTCTAATGTGGAGTAGAAGGCATGAGAAATCACATCGCTTTGAGATGGTTTGTTTTGGGAATGGGTCTGATGGGCTTTGTTCTGCTGAACTGTTCTTCCTGCGTTACGGATGAAAAGGTGATAGACAGTCAGATCCGGGCGCTGAATCAGAAGCTTGACCATCTGAAAGAAATGACCGAGATGAGATTGAACAATGAAGTGGATACAAAGCTCGCTTCCATACGTGAACAACAGGCTGACACGGAGGTGAGAATCGGGAAATTGATGACGGACGTGCAGAAACTTTCCGGTCAATTCGATGAAAACAACCGCCTTGTGCAGCTTTCCTCGGACAGAGATCTCAATGAACAGGGAAATCTCAAGATGTTTCTTACCGAAATGGACCGGCGGCTGAACACGGAGGAAAAGAAAACCAGGGAGTTGTACACCTACTTAGGGCTTGAACCATCCTCCCAGGCGTCTCAGGAAAAGACGCCTAAAGAGCCTGTCCCTGCTCCCGCTACCGTCTCGCAGGCAGAGGAAAAGAAGCAGGAACCATCTGTTGCGGCGCCTCCTGATCAAAAACTTTATGACCTGAACCTTGCTCTCTACAGAGAAGAGAAATTTAACGAGGCGATCAGCGGATTTAAGGCTTTCCTTTCCAAATATCCCAAATCGGATCTTGCGGATAATGCGCAGTTCTGGATCGGGGAGTGCTACATGTCGCTGGGGCAGTTCGAACAGGCGATTCTGGCATATCAGGACGTCATGAAGAAATACGGAAAAGGGAACAAAATCCCCAGTTCCATGCTGAGGCAGGCGATTGCATTTTACGAAATTAAGGACAAAACAAGTGCAAAACTTCTGCTCAATAAGCTTATCAAACAGTACCCTAAATCCAAAGAAGCCGATATTGCGAGGAAGAAACTGGAGACAATCAAATAGAGGTTTCTCTATTTCTTCAACAGCACGTGATGAAACGCCGTTGTGACGTCCTTCCTGCTGATTGTTCCCAGTAGTTTGAGTGGGTCGTTTTTATCTACAACAGGAAGGATCGCAAAATCGCCGGCAGTGATTCCGGCAAGAGCAGCCAGGAGGTTGTCGCGATCGGTAACCGTGACCACTTCTTTTGTGGCGATATCGCCGGCGGTAATGTTGAGATCCCCTTTCTTGGAAGCCCATTTACAGTCCGAAAGGGACAGAATTCCCGTGAGTCGGCCTTCCTCATCGGTTACGGGAAAGCTGGTCAACCCCATTTCATAAATCATTTCTCTGAGTTCTTCCAGTGAGGTGGACTCGCCGACGGTCACGATATTCCGATTCATGGCATCTCTCACCGGGATCGCCCTGAAATCGGCTAGATGGGCTTCCGATGCTTTTCGGGGTAAATCCTCCGCGCCCATCCCTTTTCCTGCCTTAATTTCTTCTATCCTCTGGTTGTAATATTCAATCATCTCCCTTCTATTCAGCATTCCCACAAGCACGGAATGATCTTCTTCACTGACTACGGGAATTCTGTGGAGATTGCGGATCGTACATTTCTTGAAAACCTCATTCAAATCTTCGGAAGGGGTCGTGAAAATGATGCTGGTATTTGCGACGTCTTTCATGCGAACAAGGTCTCCCACTTCGTCGTCAAAAAGCACGCCCCGTATATCGTTTATGGAAAAGATTCCGATCATTTTCTTCTCCTTGTCTACAACGGGGAAGTACTGTTGGTCGCTTTCACTGAAGACTTTTCGGAACTTTCTCAGTGTCATATCTTCCGGAATCAGCCGGGCTTTTCTGAATTGAGAGGACAGTTCTCGAACCCGTATGGTTGCAAGAATGTCCACGAAAAAATCCCCGCGATGAGCATTTGAATCAATTTTTGAATTTACCTGATTCTGGTAAATGGTCCACTTTCTGGACAGCATGTAAGTCAAGGAGCAGACGAGGAGACTGGGCAAAAGAAGATGATAAGAGTTGGTCATTTCGCTGACAAAAATGATGGTGGAAATGGGCGTGTTGGAAACTCCAGAGAAAAATCCGGCCATCCCTACAACCACAAAAGCGCCCGGGTGTGTAACGATTGTTGGCCAGATATGGTTGAAAAGTCTGCCTACCACTCCACCCAGGGCTCCCCCAATAACGACGGATGGTCCGAATACGCCGCCACTGCCTCCCGATCCGATCGAAAAAGAGGTGGTGAATATTTTACCCACGGCCAGCGTCAGCAGGAATAGTGTGGGAAGCTGGTTTTCAAGGGCCATCTGCATGAATCCATAACCGAAGGAAAGGGTCTGTGGCAGGAAAAATCCAATGGCGCCGGTGATTAATCCCCCGATGGCCGGTTTGATATGGTTGGGAACTTTAATCCGTTTAAAGATGTGATGAATGCCGTAAAACGATCGAACATACAAAAAGCCGCCGCCGGTCAGGACAAAAGCGAGAACAGTATAGGGACCCAGTTCAAAGGGATTTCTGAAGAGAAAGTTCTTGGTCTCAAACAGGGACCCCCATCCGAAACAGAGACAGAATACGCAGTAGGCTACTACGGATGAGATACCCGCCGGGATAATGACTTCGGATTCAAATTCCGGATCGCGATAAAGAACCTCCGCGGCAAAAAGCGCGCCCGCAAGAGGCGCCCGGAAGATGCTTCCCACGCCGGCGCCCATGCCCGCAGCAAGCATGATTCTTCTTTCACGATCAGACAATCCCAGTTTTGTGGCGAGAAATGAACCGAACCCGGAACCTATCTGGGCGATAGGGCCTTCGCGTCCTCCGGACCCTCCTGTTGTCAGGGTTAGGGCCGAAGCAATGGTCTTGATAATGGGGATCCTGCCTCTGGTAAAACCCCCTTTGTTGTGATAGGCATCTATGGCAGCATCCGTCCCATGGCCTTCCGCTTCCGGCGCAAACGTATACACGAGCCAGCCGCTGAAAATGCCTCCCATCGCGGGGAGGAAAAGGAGCACCCACCGGTTGAACGGGGTGGTCGTGGGAACAAAAAGCCCTCCCTCCCCTGAAGGTTCAGGAGGTCGGTAGCCGGCTAGTTGGTCCAGCAGAAAATGGGACCCTGTCTGGCACAGCCAATAGAAGACAATGGATCCCGCACCTGCAATAAGACCGATCAAGACAAAATATATCATCCATTTTCCCGCGGTGGCGATAGTGCTCTGTGTTGTTTGGATTGTCTGTGGGTCGGGCCAGAATCTGAATTTCATTTTCCGTTTCATTTACAATTCCTTAGGTTCATATCTCTTCAATTCTGTCCAATAAAAAATCAGCCATCTTAAAGGCTTTGCGGGTAATCGTCAAGGTTCACGAGGAAATATGGGCTGTATGCCTTGTAGGGAAACTATTTTTCCCGGTCGGAACCTTGGGGAGGTTGTGCGGGGTGGGGAGCCTCGGAGAGGGGCTCCCGTCTTTCCTGTGGATAACTATTCGTATCAAATTGACTATTTGCGGATTGGTCTAACCACCTTGGCAGGCACCTGTGACAAGGGCTGTATCCCTGCCAAAAGGCATCGTACATGGATGGAAAGGCGATTCGGCTATTTATCGCTATCTGTTTGCCTGACGGACAACTTATTCGATGAAAGCGAAAGGATTTTTTGTTGCCCCTGTATTTTGTTCCTCCGTCCATGGAAAGGTTTTTCCAAATTCCCAATCTTTCCTGGATCGCCTGCCTTTGAACGCTAAGCAGATCGCTTCGGTATCGCAAGTTGGGCCTGCAGGACAGTACATGAGCGAGTCCGCTCTTGACCATGAGTGCATTGACCATCTCTCCTCCTTCGATGAAGACATAGGCCAACGTTCGTTTGTATCTATCTTTTGTCTGCCGATCATATTCAAGAGTCACGGTTTTTCCATTGACCAGTTCCCGGTTGAAATCTCTCGCGTCCCGGGAAAAAGGCGCGTCATTGCCGTTTTCATGGTCTATTTCAGGGGTATCGATCCCCAAGTACCGAATCTTTGTCCCATTCTGGAGTAGAATGGTGTCTCCATCGTAAACAAATGCCACGCGGTAGCTTTGGGCTCGGACCGGAGACAGGACGAATAATCCGGCGAAAAGCGCCAAGGCCATGAAGAGGCTGGTGATTCTGGAATAGTTCATTCTTCAAAGGTCTCGTTTCAAACCCATGGATTGTTTTTAAACATATCAATAATGAGTCAATATTTCTTATTCTGTCTTTATAACATGAATTATTATTGACTTTAATGTGTTTCGCAATTAATATAAAATGTTTTGGAAGTTGCACTATCCATACAACAGAAAAGCCGCGATCGCAAGTCCCCATTTGGGTTATGAGAGCACGACGAAGAAAAATGCTTATTTACACATGGTAGATTTTTGAGGTTTATCGTGTAAAGAACGGGTGGTCGCTAAAGAAAATCAGATAACATACAGGGAGTGTATTATGCCGGATATCATGACGACAAAGGAAGTTGCAAAATATTTGAAACTGCATGAAATCACCATATGTAAATATGCAGCGGAAGGGAAGATTCCCGCTATCAGAATAGGCAGGGTCTGGCGGTTCGACAAAGAGGCTATTGATCAATGGATCAGAGGAGAGCAGAAAAATTGAGCCCGATTTTTGTTGTGGCGGCTTGAAATCTTGTCACGGACGAACGAGACTGACAGGTTGAGGGCATGCCCTCAGAAATAGAGGAGGAATTCCTTCCTCATATTCAAGAAGGAACCCATTTCCAGGGACCAGTTTTCTTGCAGTGCAAGCGGATTTGTGCCCGACTCCAGATAGTGACGTAAATCTGAATGGCCCAAGATCAGGTCGATGGGCATTTTTTCATGTTCATATTCGTAAGGGGGCTGCTTCCATTTGAAATCGTTTCCGTGGATTTTTAAGATGGCGGCAAGCAGACAGATAGAGGTGAAATAGGGCCTGTAAACAGCCGCATCCAAAATGTGAATCATGAACCCCTGGCAGAGAACTTCGGCCCATTTGCCGAAGGTTGGCCGGAACTGGTAATTCTGAAGGTAACATCCCGCGGTTGTGTACTTCCCCATCTCATTTTTTACAGCGTTTGTGTCTAAAAAAGGGGCGCCGAAAATCTCAAAAGGACGACAGGTGCCTCTTCCTTCTGAGATGTTTGTCCCTTCCCAGAGCACCTGTCCCGGATACACCGATGCGGTTTCAGGAAGCGGCATGTTGGGGGATGGCATAATCCACCGCAACCCGGTTTCTTTCCATAACATTTTCCTGCGCCACCCTTCCATTGTGATGATTTCCAAATCGGATTTTAAAGCATACAGGTGATTGAAGTAAAGGGCCATCTCTCCCATTGTTAGGCCGTGGCGCATGGGAATGCGGCCTGGCCCTACGAATGAAAAGAGTTCGGGTTCAAGGAGGTTGCCTTCCACAATTTGTCCACCCAATGGATTTGGGCGGTCTAACACGACAATCCTTTTTCCATATTTTGCCGCGGCCTTCATGCAGTGCAGCATGGTGCTGGTGAATGTGTAAACCCTCGTTCCCACGTCCTGCAGGTCAACTATTAGAATATCTATTTCGTCCAGCATCTCTTTTGAAGGTTCCCTGGATTGGGCATAAAGGCTGAATATCGGTATTCTCAGGTTTTTATCGGAGGTGTGCGAGGTCTCGACCATGTTATCCTGGTCTTCGCCGCCATAACCGTGCTGGGGACCGAAAAGGGCTTTTAGCTGTCCGGGAAACAGGTGGGAGATGACTTCCTTTGCACTATTTAAACGGCTGTCTATGGAGGCCTGGTTGGCAAGAAGACCAAGACGAAACCCCTGTAGCGTTTTTACGTGTGTTCCACAAAGACGGTCAAGGCCTGTCAGAACAGCAGTCATGGTTCGTCGGTTTCTCCTGGAGGTTCTTGGTTGTTTGAGGTAAATGTTCTCTCGGAATCCTACGTCAAGTAGGTTGTTTTTGCAAGAATTATTGAGTTTCGCATCCCCGTGTTTGTGAGGTAGAAAATATGTCTCTGTTCAAAAAGATGAAGGCCGTGGTTCCTCTCTTTGTCTTTCTGCTCTTTTTCACTCCCTATTTCCTGTTTCTGGAAAATCTATATGCCGCAACCGTTCAGGTGAGCGTTGTCCAGTCGATGGATCATTACCCTGCAGGTGACTCTTTTCCTTTGGAGGTTCAAATAACGACAGCGAAGGGATGGTATATCCACGGTACGGAAAGGGGGGAGAATTTCCTGATTCCAACGGTTCTATCTTTTCCCGCCACAGGCGAAGTTCGGATAAAGAAGATTGAATTCCCTGTGCCGGAGAAAATCACTTTTGCATATGCGAAAGATCCTATTGAGGTTTTTTCCGGGGAAATCCGCGTGAAGGCTCTTCTGGTGGTGGCAAAAGAGGTCCTGCCTGGAAACTACCTGCTGAAGGGAGAGCTGTCCTATCAGGCCTGCTCTAAAGACTCCTGCCTTCCCCCTGAAACGGTTTCCGTCTCCATCCCCGTGTCTGTCGTTCAGGCGGGTGCCGCGCCAAACCCGAGAAACGAGGAAGTCGTTCGTTCCACGGCCGAGACGAATGCTGGCGCCAATTCATCTAAAGGGTTTGGCCTGGGAGCGGGAATGTTACTGGCGCTCATTGGGCTTTTTTTCGGGGGATTGGCTCTGAATCTTACCCCTTGTATTTATCCTTTGATTCCCATAACCGTATCCTATTTTGGAGGGAGAAGCGATGCAATAAAGGGGCGGACCATCATTCACGGGGCTCTTTACATACTGGGGCTGGCCTGCACCAATTCCGTATTAGGCGTCGTTGCAGCCCTCTCGGGCGGCATGTTAGGGGTTATTCTTCAGAATCCGGTGGTTCTTTTTATCATAGCCGGCATCATGGTGGGATTGGCATTAAGCTTTTTCGGGCTTTGGGAAATCAGAATTCCTTCCAGTTTAACCCGTGTGGCTTCGCGGAATTTCGAAGGCTTTTTTGGTACGTTTTTCATGGGGTTGACGCTCGGAATTGTGGCCGCACCTTGCCTGGGCCCATTTATTCTCGGACTGCTGACCTATGTGGGACAAAAGGGAGACCCTTTTCTGGGTTTCCTGTATTTCTTCGTCTTGAGCCTCGGGATGGGGATCCCCCTGGCGCTACTGGCAGTCTTTTCAGGTGCTATCGACAAACTTCCCATGTCCGGTACGTGGATGGTGTGGATAAGAAAGGCGCTTGGCTGGGTTCTTATCGGAATGGCCGGGTACATGCTTCAGCCGCTTTTCTACAGTGAGCTGGCAAGATCAGGCATGTACGCAGGCATATTGTTGGCGGCTGGGGTGCATCTGGGATGGTTGGACAAGAGCAGGGGAGCACGTACTTTTATCATCGTTAAAAGGGCGCTCGGACTTGTCCTGATAGGGGGGGCGGTTATCCTGTTGGCAATGGGGACTGAAAAAGGAGAAAGAATTCAGTGGATTCCTTACAGTGAGTCCGGATTAGCGGAAGCAAAAATGAGCGACAGGCCCGTGATCCTCGATTTCTACGCAGACTGGTGCGGGCCGTGCAAGGCTCTCGATAAGGAAGTCTTTTCTCAACCCGGTATCGTGGCGTTGAGCAAAGAATTTACGACTGTGAGGGTGGATTTGACAACCAGGCACGAGGCCCAGGAAATTTTGCGGAAGAAATATGAGATCAGGGGGGTTCCGACCGTTATTTTCATAAAACGAGATGGCCTGGAAGAAAGAAAGTTGCGGGTTGAATCTTATGTCGATCCAGAAGTAATGCTGAAAAGGATGCGGGAGTTGTTGACCGGAAAGTAAGCAATTGACCGGATCGACGAAAAAAAGGAACGTATTGTTTTGAGAAATGATTCAAGTAATGGTATACTAAAAGTTTTTCTACCCAAAATTCTGGATGACTGTAATGTTTATCGATATGCCTCCTCCTTCGGAAAAAAGACTTGGTTTGATGGATGCATTTCATTTTTCATGCTACAGCAAACTCTCCTGTTTCAATCGCTGCTGCCGAAATAAACATCTGCCTTTGACTCCCTACGATGTGATCAGGATGAAGAGGGCGCTTCACCTTTCTTCCGATGATTTTTTGACCCGATACGCGGTTTATCGACCGGACCCCGGTTCGGGATTTCCCATTTTGTCTCTGAAGATGAAAGGCGCTGAAAATGTATGTCCTTTTGTGGGAGGTGATGGCTGTGAAATCTACGATGATCGTCCGATGGCTTGTCGCCTTTTTCCACTGGGAAGGCTTTCCGCCTTAGGGCATGAGAAGGAAGAAATATTCTATCTCCTGGATATAAAAGGTTGTGAGGGCATCAAGGAAAGTAAGGTACAGGTCGTAAATCAGTGGAGGATCGATCAAGGGCTCATTCCTTATCATGAAATGAACGACAGAATGCTTGAAATTCTCTTTCATCCAAATCGGGATCGTTCCGTTCCCCTCAACGAGGCGCAGCAGCAGAAGGTCATGGTGGCATGCTACAACATGGACATTTTTAGAGAATTCGTTTTCCATCCCGAGTTTCTTGAAAGGTTCTGCATAGACGCCGTTATCCGCGGGAAAATCAGGAAGGATGATGAAGCACTGTTACACCTGGGCTTTTCCTACTTGAAAAAGGTTCTGTTTTCATGAGATCAGATTTTTTTTGAACTTTCCCTAAAGGGAGAAGTGAAATTCCTGTGTTGCATTTTCGGGCATGAAACCCGATTTTACCGATGGGAGGTATGAAATGACAAGGTCAATTTTGACGATAAATGACTTAACTTCCGACGACCTCTTTGCCATATTGGAAAGAGCGAAGGCCTTTAAGAGGGCTGTAAAAGAGAAAAGGAGTCTCTCAGTTTTAAAAAATTCGGTTATCGGGATTCTCTTTGAAAAGCCGTCCACAAGGACGCGTACCAGTTTTGAGTCAGCCATACTGAGGCTCGGTGGAGGGGCGATCTATCTGTCTTCCGGCGATCTCCAGATAAAAAGAGGGGAACCCATAGAAGATACCGCCCGAATCCTCGGCAGCTACCTTGATGCTATTATTGTAAGGGTTTATTCACATCAAACACTGGAAGTCCTTTCGACTTATTCGGGGATCCCGGTCATCAACGGTTTGAGCGATCTTAGTCACCCAACACAGGCCATTTGTGACATTTTTACAATCATGGAAGTCAAAGGAGAGCTGAAGGGATTAACCCTGGCCTATATAGGTGACGGGAACAACGTGTGCCATTCTCTGCTGATTGCCTGCGCATTAGCTGGCATGAACATGCATGTCGCCAGCCCAAAGGGTTTTTTCCCAAAGACGGAGGTGCTTGAAAAGGCTCGTGAAATTGCGTCCAAAACAGGCGCCAGGATCAGGCTTGTCGAAGATCCGGAAGAGGGGGCGCAAGGGGCTGATATCCTCTATACGGATGTTTGGGTGAGCATGGGTGAGGAGAAAGAGAAAGAAAAGAAGCTGGCCGCGTTTCAGGGATACCAGATCAATAGAGCGCTTCTTCAAGCGGCCGCCCCAAATGCCGTGGTTATGCACTGCCTGCCTGCTTACAGAGGACTGGAAATTACGGAGGAAGTGATGGAATCTTCTCAATCCATTATATGGCGACAGGGAGAAAACAAAATGCACGGCGCCGCGGGAATTCTGGATTTTCTGCTGTCATAATGACCTTGCAGCGGAATGGTTTGGCTGATCCAGCCGGCCAACGTCAAGAAATATAAATAGAATCCCCTTGATAGATATCTATTTCACCGTCACTTCCACGGAATCAAACCAGAAGGAGTCTGCGCTGTTGTCCGCCAATCCGTCGACGACGAAATAGAAGGTATAATTTCCCGGCGGCAGTGGTGCACTAAGGACTCCAAAGGGTGGATACACTTCAAAAAGGGGTGATCGGGCAAACAAATGGATGCCCTGCTGCCATCCGTCCTGATAAACATAGGTAAACCAGTCATTGGGTGCAGGTAAAGACGTAAGAACTCCGATCCACCAGTCAGCATTCTGCCCCTCTTGATTGCCGGGATACAAGGTTACGGTGACCTGGACGGGATCCGTGGAGCGCAGCGAAATGGGGCCGTCGGAACCATTCACCTTTATGTCCGGGAATACATAATTGCTGTTCCAAAGGGTTGGTTTATAGACGGCCACCATGGCATCCATTCGCGCCCCCTGCTCGATGGTGAACTCATCCATGCAGATATCATCGGAATAGTCCATGAAATTGTGGATAGGGTCCTGGCCCGGGTCTTCCAAACAAGAATCTCGCCCCAGGGGACAGCCCGAAGCCGGGCTTTTTTCGTAGGGTGTATCATCCACCTCATCACCGGGAGAGTTGCACCCATTCTGGAAAGTATGATACAGCCCGAGATAATGGCCGACTTCGTGGGTTGCGCTATCCCCCTCATTATAGGGATAGGCCGTTCCCCCGGGCAGGGAAGAGTATAGTACGACCACGCCATTCATAAAGCTGTCTTCGTTATAGGAGTAAGGCAAGTAAGAATATCCAAGTATCCCGTTCGAAAGATCGCATGTGTAAATATTCAAGGTGTAGGCGGGATTTACGGCGAGGGCTTTCTTCATGGGGGTTTCATATCGAGAAGATGTTGACCAGCTGGTGTTATCCACCCGATTTACGCTCTGAAGAACAAACTGGTAGCCCAAGAATCTGTAGGCATTGTTAAGCACATCGATCTGGGAATTGATTTGCGGATCCGTGACGTCTGCATATCCGTCCGAATGCCTTACCACGTGAAAGGCAACAGGAATGACGAGGATTTTTTCCCTGGTTTCCCTTTTCTGCATGAAAAAACGGTCTAACTCTTTCCTAACGCGTTGGGCTTCCTCACGGGTCGGGGACGGGGCGCCACAGCGGATGCCTTTTTTCCATGTTCCGTCAGCTCCGAGAAAAGTGGCCGGATATTCAAGAAGATCCGGGTCGCTGGGGGTCTTCTGCAAGGAAGGGTTTTGAACGGGGGCCTGTGATTCGGCCATGGACAACGTCCAGCTGTGGGTTACCAGAATCAAGGCAAAAAACAGAATGCCTGTTTTTAGAAGAAGAAAAGATAAGAATTGATGACGTTTCTTGAAAGTAAATTTATGATCCACTTGAATTTTCCTCATGTAAATCCGAATGCCTGGACTCGAACAGGCTGCCGGTTTTCAACCAATGAAATAGTCCATTTCGTGAAAAATTAAGAACGCTATTCCTCTTTTACAAGGCTTTTGGAGGATTCTGGACATCCATGCCAAAAGATGAGACCATTCTGAACATAGAGAATCGGTAAATTGTGGCCCTGCTTTTTGTCCATAAGCTGGTTTGCCTATAAATCCCGATTCAAGGAAAGAAGCCCTGATTGTACAGCGGAAAAGGAGAATTGTCATGAACGAAACAAAGGTTTTTGATCAATGGCCCGACAAATACGACGCGTGGTTCAAAACACCGATCGGACGGCTGATCCGGAAATACGAGAGTGATCTGATTCTTAAGATGCTTATCCCTTCTTCGGGAGAGCATATCCTGGATGCGGGCTGTGGTTCGGGGGTATTTTCGGGAGATTTGATTTCGGCTGGATGTGAAGTTTTCGGCCTCGATCTTTCTTTGCCCATGCTTATCCGGTCGGCTGAAAAACATGCGGGAACGTCGCTTTGCCTGTCTCAGGGGAGGCTGGAACATCTTCCTTTTGCTAATAATGCCTTCCATAAAACCGTGTCCATAACGGCCATTGAGTTTGTTGAGGATGCAAGAGCCGTCTTGCAAGAACTTTTCCGTGTTACCAGGCCGGGCGGCATTATCGTGGTGGGTACTTTGAACAGTTCTGGTCCGTGGGCCGAACGCAGAAAAATATCCGGGAAACAAGGTCACCCGATTTTTCAGAAGGTCCATTTCAGGTCTCCAGAAGAAATGACAGCTCTCTCGGAAATGAAGGGAGTTGTGGAGAGTGCCATCCATTTCCGAAAGGAAGATACCCCTGAAGGTGCGGAAATAGCAGAGAGTGAGGGCAGAAAACGAGGCCTTAAGACAGGCGCCTTTCTGGCCGTTCGTTGGCGGAAGCCCGATGGTAAAATAATCTGACTCCCCTTTTTGGGGGGAGACTCAAATACAGCATTTCCCACCGAATGAAACCGATTAAACCCTCGTAAACCGGAACCCATGGTTCTTTTTTTTCTTCATACCGGAATTTGAGATTCTTTCCTTTTTTCGCCCATTGCGCGCATAGGGAAGATGTCCCCGATCCCGGACTGCTTTTTTCAGAGGGAAGCGAAGTGCTTTCAGTGCTGCTTGTAGGAATGGGCGAATGTTGTTTCCATGTTTTGGGGTGGGCCAAGCGGTATCATGACTGTTTGGCATGAAAGTCGCATAAGTTCTTTGAAAAGTTAATGCAGCATGCCATGTGCTCCCTTCGGAATGTTTTGTTTATCGTAGCTTTCCGGCAAAATAGAGAGAAACGAGAAGGGAAGTCGATTAGAAAAGAAATGAATGTGAACTATGAAAAGAAATTCGCCTGTGAAGATCAGTGGTTTGGTTACTCCGTCGGGATGGGATGAAAATGGGAAGATCCTTTCCATTTCCATCTCCACTTTTGACGAGCAGGAGTATGTCGTTGACAAGGATGAAAAAGGAGAAGGTCTCCTTCCTTTTCTTCACAAGGAAATAGAAATATTCGGCCTGATTAGAAAAGAGGGATGCAGTAAAAGAATCAAGATAAAAAGATATCGTCCAAAAAGTAAAATGGATTGGGTATGAAAATCATCATCTTAAAACCTGCCTTCCGCTGAAAAAGCCCTCCAGCGTCTTTGTATTCCCGACATTCAATCATATCCTCCACTGACTCATGATTCGAGTCCTCTTGAATGAAACGCCAGCCGTTTATAAAGTTTGACAGAAGAATTTGTGAAGGGTACGATTCAAAAAGTTTGATTTTGATCCCCTAAACCTTTCGGTTTTAATGGGCAAACGGACTCAGGAGGGAATGCCAATGCGTGATGCCGTGACTCGAATTCGCCGCGCATCCATTATTAATTTTGTCCGAACTTGGCGTGGGCTCAAAAGTTCAGCCCGTCGCGCCATCAAGGGGGAGGTGCACCCGGGGCTTCCCAAAGAGGATATGCCGTATTTGCACAAGCGAATGACCGAATGTGTTGAGGGCAAGGGGGGAGAGGTCAGTGCCCGTGTCCGTTCCGCGGAGCTGGGCAATATCTATATGAATTTGAACCGAGACGGGAGGGAACGTTTCTTAAAAAAACTTTCACGCGATTTCAGTATCGAGGATGGCAGAATTTTAGCCCTTCTGGAAAGTTTCAAAATGGCCGGGAATCAGAAGCAGCGTTTTGAGGCCGAAAATGCTTTGCGGGAAGTCCTCGATTCGCCAAAATTGAAAATCCTGCGTCAGTTTAACACCCTTGATGACGGCCTGAAATTTCTTGTGGATATGCGGTCGGATTTGCTGGAATTGAAAAAGGATGATGTCTACCTGGCAGCGCTGGAAAAGGACCTCAAGTTTCTCCTGAAATCTCTGTTTGATATCGGATTGCTTGATATGAAAGAAATCACCTGGAATTCCCCCGCGGCCCTCTTGGAGAAACTTATGGCCTATGAGGCGGTACATCATATTTCTTCATGGCGCGATTTGAAAAACCGGCTCGATTCCGATAGACGATGTTTCGCTTTTTTTCACAACAAGATGCCGAACGAACCGCTTATTTTCATTGAGGTGGCGCTTGTGAAAGGCATGGCCGACAATGTGCAGAATCTGTTGAATGAAGAAAGCCCCGTCGTAGATCAGGACGATGCGGATACGGCCATATTTTATTCCATAACCAATGCCCAGAAGGGGCTTGTGGGAATCAGCCTGGGCAATTTTCTCATAAAGTGGGTGGTTTCAGAACTCTCCGCGGAGTTTAAAAATCTCAAGGTTTTTTCAACCCTGTCGCCGATCCCCGGTTTTCGAAGATGGCTGGATCCAATTCTTGAAAAAGGAGATACGTCTTTGTTCAAGGCCGGCGACATCCTGTCCATAAGAAAACTGGGATCAGAAGAGAATGCCGCCGGTATCCTCCTGAGGATTTTGCAGGGAGACTGGCATAAAGACGCCAAGACATGCAGTATCCTGGAACAACCGCTCATGGGATTGGCCGCACACTATCTGGTGAATATAAAAAAGGGGAAACGCGCCTCGGACCCTGTGACCCATTTTCATATTTCTAATGGGGCCCAGCTTGAACGGATAAACTGGCTCGGAGATGTTTCCCCTAAAGGTATGCAGGAATCCGCGGGACTCATGGTGAACTATCTGTACAAACGCTCCGATATTGACGAATGCCATGAGGCCTATGCTGCTGAAGGCAAGATCACTTTTTCCAAGCAGGTAAAAGATTGCCTTGGCAATGTTCTCCCGGTTACCCAGTCGTGATATTTTCATGCCAATGGGAATGCAGCATCTTACGTCCGACACACAAACGCAGCGGCGTGTAGATAATCACGATTTCGCCTTTTTGATTTATGATTCGGTTTCTGGTTCGGACCAGGCCGCGATCGGGATCCCTGGATGTGGATCTGGATTCCAGTACCTCCACTTCCACATGAACGGTATCTCCGATAAAGGTGGGACCTTTTACATTAAACTCCATGCCCAGAAATGCCAGGCCTGTTCCCTGAAGTGTAGCCTGTATGGTTAATCCTTCCGCTATGCCGAATACCAGGGCGGCGGGGATCAGTCGCCGCCCGAGAGGAGCATGTTGTTCCGCATACGTGGCATCCGTGAAGAGCACTTCCACCATGCCGGTTGCTCCGACAAAATTCACCAGATCCGATTCGGTTATGGTGCGCCCTACTGTCTTGAATTGCCAGCCCGCGGGCATATCTTCCCAGCACCTTCCCAGTCCAACAGTCTCCACCTTGCAGGGCCTCCTCCCATCTGCAATTTTGAGAACGTTTGCCTGTCTATCAGGAAACGTAAAGTTCGGGGTGCGATTCCCGAACACCTCAGATCATTTCCAGAAAATCTTCCAGCGAAATCTCATCAAGCTCCTGTTTTAACAATTCATCATCGGCCGGCTCCCCGGTAAGCTCACCTATGGGCACAGGGTGAATCATCTTTTTCAGGCTCTCCGTGTCCCTGTTTTGAAGCCATTCTTCCATCTTTTCCACAGGCCTTCTGATTTCTTCCAGTTCCTCCCACATGGCATCGGCCACCTGCTTTGAATCTCCGGCAGCAAGGTGGGGTGCTGAAAAATGCTTGTCAAGGATCACGGAAACGGGAATAAATATCTCCGCTTCGATCAGTTTCTGCAATTTCAGCCGGTAGAGCCTTTCATACATACCGGACGACATGTTTTCGTCGGGAACAACGGCGTAATTGAGGACCCCATATTTGCGGCGAAGAGAGCCGTGGCAGCGCAAGGGATCAGGAACCCAGGGAATCGATTCGGAAGCCTCTTGTTGATTATTTTCGATTTGTTTTATGGGAATATTTTGTCTGTTCTCTATCAGGCCGGGCGAGGGCGCTTTTGGAAATACTCCGATCCTGTCCCCCGGTCTCAAAGGATAAAACTCTCCGCTATCTGTTTCATAGCCTATTTCATGATGCCCGCAGGTAGGACATGTTCTTGCTGTAATGACGCCGATCATGGTCTTATCGTTTTCCATGTTTTCTATCCCACCTTTAAAAATATAACTTCTTCGGCTCGGGATTCGCGAAGAGATGCCATAATTTTGATCTTCCTAAGAAATCCAACCGTTGACGAATGATCAAAACGGGCATATCATGAAACATATCTGATTTGCCGAAAGATTGAAATTTAATTTTTACAGGCCTCCCCCGGGGATGGCCGGATAAGCATTGTTTTCGAAAGGGGTCGATGATGTATTTTTATTGGCGAATAATGGAAGAATTGAAATTTTTGGGAGAAGTGCTGGTTTTTCATGATCCGAGTTTTAAGAGGGAATTCAGGCAATGGATTCGAAAAAATCAGGTGGGGTTAGGGTTCAGCACGTTTGAAAACGAGTACGAAACCCAGGATGCCTTTAAACCGTTCGGTATTGGACCCTCGCTGAATTAGTGCCTGTTCCTTTGTCCAGCCCCGTGTGCCATGGGTTTCCTGGTCGTAACGAAAACTACTTTTCCCACGGACACGGGTCTGCGCATCCGATAACCGCCGCCTGCTTGAAGCACCGTAACTTGCGGGGGTAAAGAATCCGCACCTGCACCAGGAATTGGAAAATTACTGGACCATGCGCTCCAAATCGGTCCTGCCCAATAACCCGGTCCATCAAGAGGCCTGGTCCAAAGCATGCCGGCATTACAAGAAAGCCCAGAGCATAGAGCGCGGAGAGCAAAGCGTTAAAGCGAATGCAGAAGGAAATCAGCGATTATGAATGGAACTTTTATCCCGATGAGGGGTTTGTGGAGCAGGTGATCGCTTCCGGAAAATCGGAATAGTTTTTTTTAAAGAGTTGAGATAATAGGTTCCGGAAATGGCCGCACATGGCTCCGAACATGGCTCCCATCAGGCAGCGCATAACCTGACGGGGGCTTTTTTTTTCTTGGATAAGGCCACGGGGGGGGTGGCAGGCAGAGCTTCTGCCGGTTGGTTTCAACGGTTGGGTTTGGCGGAGAGGGTGGGATTCGAACCCACGTGCCCCGCTACTAACGGGACAAGTCGATTTCGAGTCGACCCCGTTACGGCCACTTCGGTACCTCTCCGGAAATCCTTATGCGGTTTTTTTACGACGGACAAGGAAAAAGTCTTGCATGATGGCTCTGCATTCCTCTTCCCTGATCCCGGATACGATGGCAATCCGGTGATTCAGACGATGATCTTCCCCCAGCTGATAAAGAGAGCCGGCGGCGCCGCCCTTCGGGTCGGTCGCGCCATAGACCACCGTGCCCACCCTGGCATGGATGGCAGCCCCCATACACATGATGCAGGGTTCAATCGTTGCCACCAGGATGGACCCGTTCAACCGGTAATTCCCTAACGCTCGCCCTGCTTTTCTCAGTGCCAGGATTTCCGCATGGGCCGTCGGGTCGCTGGTTCCGAGGGGTTGGTTGTGGCCGGTAGTCAGGATTTCTCCATCCTCCGTGGCCAGCACCGCTCCCACAGGGACTTCCTCCTCAG
>JBBSAR010000003.1:0-29765 GCA_038252125.1 Desulfatiglandales bacterium | reverse complement strand
CCCCATTGTCATTGTTACTTCAAGCTGGTATTCCGACCGGGACAATCTTTTTCGCGCCATGCGGGCAGGGGCGCTGACCATGTTAAAAAAGCCTCCTGGACCGGGTCATCCGGATTCTGCCGGTTTGATGGCCAAGGTGATTGATACGTTGAAAGTCATGTCGGAGGTAAAGGTGGTAAGGCGTTTTGGCAAACCTGCCGGCAGTCGGATTCACGAAGCTGCTCATTCGAAAGGGCCGGTGGCATACAGTCTCCCCCAAGGAGTGAAAATGGTGGCTATCGGTTCGTCTACGGGAGGGCCGCCGGTCCTGAAGACCATTTTTCAATCGCTTCGCGACGATTTTCCGTTGCCGATTCTGGCAGTGCAGCATATCACTGCGGGATTTCTGGAAGGGATGGTGGATTGGTTGAACAAGGAATGTCCTTTATCTGTCAGAATTCCGCGGGACGGAGAATGGGTTCAGGCCGGAAACGTCTATTTTGCTCCCGATAATCACCATATGGGGATCAGGGAAGGCGGGCTCATTTTTCTGAACACTGATCCTCCCGAGAGCGGCCTGCGACCTTCCGTATCCAGTCTGTTCCGGTCGGCGGCAAGGTCCTATGGCTCGCGCGCCGTGGGCGTGCTGCTTACCGGGATGGGAAAAGATGGGGCGCAGGAACTGAAAGAGATGAAAGACGCGGGCGCTGTTACTCTGGTTCAGAACAAAGAGAGCTGTGCTGTTTTCGGAATGCCCGGGGAAGCGGTCAAGATCGGTGGGGCATCTCATGTTCTTGCCCCCGAAGAGATTGCTGCCTGGCTGAACGCCCTGGCCGAAACTATAACCGGAAAGAGGATAGGAGAATGAGCTTGACCAAAAGTGAAGAAGATCACTACGAGATCATGGTGGTGGAAGACAGTCTCACCCAGGCCCTTCAGTTGCAGGATCTCCTGGAGGAAAACGGCTACAGTGTCACTACGGCCGTCGATGGCAGGGAGGCTCTGGCCTTCCTTGGAAAAGGGCTTCCAGACCTTGTGATCAGCGATATTATGATGCCGGAGATGGACGGGTACGAGCTTTGTCGCATCATCAAGGAAAACGAAAGATGGAAGGATCTTCCGGTAATTCTGTTGACCCAACTGACGGAGGCGGAAGATATCGTCAGAGGGCTTGAGTCGGGCGCGGACAACTTTGTGACCAAACCCTATGAGCCGAAACTGCTCATTTCCCAGATCGAGTATATTCTTGTCAACCGGGATATTCGCAGAAACCCTCGAACAGAGATGGGGATCGAAGTGCTCTTTGCCGGCAAAAAGCATTTTATCAATTCAGACCGCATCCAGATCCTCGACCTCCTCTTTTCCGCCTACGAAAACAGCCTGGTCCAGAAAAGGAAACTGGAAAAGGTCAACAAGGAATTGAACGAGGCTCTGTCCACCATCAAAACCCTTCACGGCATTCTTCCCATATGCGCAAACTGCAAGAAGATAAGGGATGACGCTGGCGCCTGGAAACAAGTGGAAGCATACATCGGGGAACACACGGACGCGGAGTTCACCCACGGAATATGTCCGGATTGTGCAAATAAATTGTATCCGGAGTTTGTTAAGAAATAGGGATTCTTTCATGCTATAAGATGTTGATATCCAGTCTTAAATCAGCATGTTTCCGAGGAGATGGTCGGTTATGGGGAAAGAGATTAAAATTCTGGTGGTTGAAGACAGCCTGACCCAGGCCGTTCGACTGCAATATCTTCTGGAGCAGAACGGGTACAGGGCTTCCATGGTCAGTGACGGCATAAAGGCGCTGGCGTTTTTTGAAAAAGAGATTCCGGATCTCGTCATCAGCGATGTGGTCATGCCGGAGATGAACGGCTTTGAGTTGTGCAAAAGAATCAAGGGGCAGGACCGCTTCAAAGAAACGCCTTTCATGCTCCTGACGTCTCTCTCCGATCCCATCGACGTCATCCGGGGACTGGAATGCGGAGCGGATAACTTTGTTACGAAACCGTACAAAGACGACTTCCTGATTTCGCGCATCAAGAGCATCCTCATTAACCAGGAACTGCGGAAAACCGCGTCCCCCGGATGGGGTCTTGAAATATACTTCGGGGGTGAGAAGCATATTATTACCTCCGATCGCATGCAGATTGTTGATCTTCTTTTTTCCTCCTTTGAAAATGCCGTCCAAAAGAATCAAGAGCTGGAAGATGCCATTCGTGAACTGAAAACAGCCCAGCAGGAACTGGCGTTGGCCAAAGATAACGCCGAAAAAGCCAATCGGGCAAAAAGTCTTTTTCTTGCCAATATGAGTCACGATATCAGGACGCCCATGAACGGCATTATAGGCATGACTGATCTTTGTCTGGACACGGCTCTTTCCGATGAGCAGAAGGAATATCTGGGCATGGTAAAGAGTTCAGCCGATTCGCTTCTTTCTCTGCTCAACGATATTCTGGATTTTTCAAAGATGGAAGGGGACATGCTCCAACTTGAAATCATCGATTTCAATCTTACCGACAACCTGGAAAATATGGTCAAAAACCTGGCCTTTCTGGGCCATAAGAAAGGGCTTGAACTGGCCTGCCGTATTGCAAAAGAGACTCCCGTGGCGCTGAAGGGGGATCCGGGCCGGTTGCGGCAGATTGTAGTCAATCTTCTGGGAAACGCCATAAAATTCACGGATAAGGGGGAAGTGGTGGTCACGGTGGATATGGATAGTGAGACCGAAGATGAGGTCTGCCTCCACTTTCAGGTAAAGGATACCGGCATAGGGATTCCCAAAGACAAGCAGGACAGCGTCTTTGATCTGTTTACCCAGGCGGATGAAAGCACCACCCGCAAATATGGGGGAACCGGTCTGGGGTTGAGTATCTCATCCAAACTGGTTGAGATGATGGGAGGAAAGATCTGGGTGGAAAGCGAGCCCGGAAAAGGAAGCGAATTTCATTTCACGGCAAATTTTGGCCTGCAGAAAAACGTTTCGCCCAAGGTCAGGTCGGGCTGGGCGGACCTGGAAGGAATGCGGGTTCTCGTGGTAGGGGATAATGTCACAAATCTCTCCATTCTGGAGGAAATTCTGACCAGCTGGCGGATGGCACCAACCCTCGTGGAAGGTCGGAACGTCATTCAGGTGTTAGGCAGGGCTGAAAAACTCGAAGCGCCTTACAGTCTCATACTCCTTGATACCCATATCTCTGACTCGGACGGCTTCCAGATTACCAGCGATATTACGAAGGCCCTAAAGACCACGGTTCCAAGCATCATCATGTTGTCCTCTGTCGGCATGCGGGGGGATGCAGAAAAATGCCGGGCGCTTGGCATTTCGGCATACCTTTCGAAACCGGTCAGGCAGTCGGATCTCCTGGATACGATCCTGACGCTTTTTGAGAAACAGGTTCCTGAACATGGAAATAACGGACTGGTAACCAAATATACCCTTCGTGAGAGCAGAAAAAGCCTTCACATCCTCCTGGCGGAAGATAACCCGGTGAATCAGAAACTGGCCATCAATCTACTCAAGAAAAGAGGCTATACGGTTGTTGCGGCCGGAAACGGGAAAGAAGCGGTTGCATTATTCGATGAGGAGAAATTTGATGCCATCCTGATGGATGTGCAGATGCCTGAAATGGACGGATTTGAGGCCACTGCGGCAATCAGGGAAAAAGAAAAAGGGTCGGGAAGTTGCATCCCCATTATTGCAATGACCGCCCACGCCATGGCGGGAGACAGGGAGAAATGCCTCGAGGCGGGGATGGACGGGTACGTGTCAAAACCGATTCAGGTCCCAAAGTTGATTGAGGCCATCGAGAACGCCACGAAAAATTCGAGCGATGAATCTTTACCGTGAAAACACCTTTCAACCACGAATCAAACGAATCAAACGAATGGTTAGGGTCTGAACAAGAAGCCTGGCCGGAAACTATTTTGGATTTCGGATTGCGGGCTTTCTTGTTCCCATGCTCCTGCGTGGGAATGCATACCGTATGGGTTCCCACGCTGGAGCATGGGAACCAGGCAAACGTGTAAGAGATGTAAGAGTTTGAAGTGATCTAAAGTTTGAAGTGATCTAAAGTTAAAGAATTCTGTCTATTATATAAGATGAGCGGAGCGAAGCGACTCCCTAATTTTAGTCACTTTAGTCACTCACGCAACTGTTTGACAATTCACGGGGTGTATGGATGACTGGTTCTGGAAATCCGGACGGAAACGCCAAGAGACGACAGCCTTCCATCGTTCTGGAACTGGATCCTGAAAAAGAAGAAATACGGAAGCAAGTCGCCCGCTATTCGCTCAACGCCATGCAATTCCCGATCCTTCGCCTCGTCGGATTTGCAGGAATCGCCTTTTTCATCCTTGTTCACAACTATTCCCTTTTCAAAGTCTTTTCGTGGACTGCCTTCCTCCAGTTTTCCGCGACGGCTTCCCTGTATTCCCTCTTTTCGTGGCTGATCCTTTACCGGTATTTTGGAAAAACCGGCCGTTTTGACCTGGGATTGTTCTTTTTTTGCACGGATCTCCTGGTCTTTGCCCTGGCGGTGTACCTGTCTGGCGGAGAGAAAAGCTTCCTGTTCCTCATTTTCGTGGTGAGGGTGGCGGATCAGGCCTACACGAGTTTCAGACGGGTTCTCTGGTTCGCCCATCTTTCCGTCGCTACCTATATCCTGTTGCTCCTGTATCTTCATTTCGTGGATCATCACCCCATTTCCCTCTCTTTTGAAGTCCCGAAAATATGTCTCATCTATATGGTTGATTTGTATATTTGCCTTACGGCAAGAACGGCTGAAAAGCTTCGGAACCGAACCCGGGCTTCCATCAGTCTGGCGAGAGATTCCATCAAAAAACTTAAGCAACAGTCGACTGAATTGATGGCCGCCACGATAAAGGCGGAAGAGGCAAATATTAGCAAAAGCGAGTTCCTATCCAATATAAACCATGAAATACGGACCCCTCTGAACGGCCTTACAGGGATGACCAGCCTCTTGTCGGATACGGAGCTGAACACCGAGCAAAAAGAGTATGTGGCAATGATAAAGCTCTCCGCCGATGCACTCCTGGAGGTCTTCAATGATATTTTGGAATTTTCACGGGTTGAATCGGGGGGCTTGAAGCTGGAGGAAAAAATGTTTGACCTTCGAAAAATCCTCCATAATGCCGTGAACAAGGTGGGGCTGAAAGCGCGTCAGAAAAATCTCGGTTTTGACGTTGAAATTTCTTCCGAAACGCCTTCGCTGATCATCGGCGATCCCGTTCGTTTCAGGCAAATTATTGCTAATCTGGGAGAAAATGCCGTCAAGTTCACCGAGTATGGGAATATACGCATTGCCGTGGAGGTAGATCGCTTAAAAGAATCCGAGGTATCGCTGCATATCGCTGTTGCAGATACCGGCGTTGGGGTCTCCCCGGATGTGGTCGAGAAAATATTTGAAAGGTTCAGCCAGGCGGATGGTTCTTCTACACGAAAGGTCGGGGGAATCGGGCTTGGTTTAACCATGTCAAAGCACATGGCGGAAATCATGGGGGGGCGTATCTGGCTGGAAAGCCCTCTTCCTGAAAGATTCCTGATCAGTGATTTCGCTGCTTCCGCTCGCGCCGGTTCCGGCACGGTATTTCATGTGACTCTTCCTTTCCGTTTGCCGGAATCGAGCCATGAGGAAGGAATAAGGAACAGCCTGACCTGATTCTGCTGGATATCATGATGCCGCTAAAAGATGGGTATCAGGTCTGCAGGGAACTCAAGGCGGATACGTGTACTTGCAATATTCCGATCATATTTATTTCAGCCAAGACGCAGGTGGAGGATAAGATAAAGGGGCTGGAGCTGGGAGCGTCCGATTATGTAACCAAGCCCTTTGACAGAGGCGATGCCCTGGCGCGCATAAGGACTCATCTGAAAATTGCGAGTTTGACCAGAGAGGTTCAAAGGCGAGTTGGTGAGGCTGAAGGATGAACCTGTACCCGTTATCATAGACGGCGTTATGGAGTCTTTTATGAAATTTGGAGATAACAACGAGCCGCAAGACGACATAACGCTTCTCGGCATAGAATTCAAGGCAAAGATGGGTCGAAAATAAGGTGCACATGCCTGGAGAAAAATCTGTCTGATTCGATTCATTCACGGGTATGGGGCGCTAAGCCATGTCCCGTTTTGGCGTGATTATGCACAATCCGAAGCCGACGGTCAGCAGGGTTATGGTGCCGATAACGCCGATCATTCTGGTGTTCCAGGCGCACTCCAGCCAATGCCACTTTAAAGGGAGATTTCGTGCAAATGTGGCCCAGGCAATGCTGGTTATACTTGCCGCGACCGCCACTATAGCCTGCCACCGCTTTACCTTCCTAAACGTCAATCCCAGCAGGAAAAGGCCGATGATTCCGCCTCCCGCAATACCTGCGAGCTGCCAGCCGGTTTCAAGGGCGGTTTTGACTTGTATCATGGCCATGCCCGTTAACGTTCCGAGTATCCCCCAGGTGACTGTAAAGATCCTGAGCATGGTGAGGCACTTGCGGTCGTTCGCTGTTTTGTTTATATATTTTTTGTAGAAGTCGAGGAGCGTGAGTGTGGAAACGCAGTTCAGAGACGAGTCCACGCTGCTCATGGCCGCGGCGAATAGGGCGGCTATCAACACCCCCCTCAGACCTACGGGAAATTCCCTTACAATGAAATAGGGGTATATCTTATCTCCCGTGAGCGGGCCCTGGAGAGAAGCAGGCAGTGCCTCGGGATGGAGGGTATAAAAGGCGAAAAGCGCCGTGCCTATGAAGAGGAAGAGCGCCGATACCGGAATATAGGCAAGCGCGGCCATCCATACGGATCGGATGGCCTCTTTCTCTGACCTTGTGGTTTGATATCTTTGGACGTAGTTCTGGTCCACCCCGAAATTTCGAAGATTTTCCATGATGCCGTAAAGAACGACCACCCAGGCCGTGGGATTTATCAAATCAGGTTTCCAGGATCCCAGACTGAATTTGTGGTGTTCCGCCGCGATGCGGAAGACCTGCCCCGGTCCATCCGGCATTCCGGCCATCATAATGACGACCGATACAACGGCGCCCAAAAGCAGAATGATAACCTGTATCACATCTGTCCAGATCACGGCTTCGATGCCGCCGATGACCGTGTAAACGGTAACTCCTATGCCGGTTATGGCGATGATGGTGATGTACGACCATCCCGTCAATTGGTGCAGTACAAGCGAAACCAGGAAGAGAATCATTCCCATGCGTGCCAGCGAACCAAGCATGAAGCTGACGCTTCCGTAAATGCGTGCCCACTCTCCAAATCGCTGCTCCAGATATTCGTAAGCAGATACTTTCACCCTTGTTCTGTAAAGGGGGATAAAGTACCTCGATGCTGCAAGGGCCGCAAGCGGAAGCGTTAGAGAGAACAAAAAGACATCCCAGTTCGCGTTATAAGATTGACCGGGATAGGCAAGGAAGGTGATGCTGCTGACAAAAGTGCCCAGTATGGAGAGACCTACGGCCCATCCGGGCAATCTTCCATCGGCGACCATGAAGGCCGAAGGGGTGCTGCTCCTTTTTCGAAAATAGGCTCCAAAAAGAACGACCCCCAGAAAATAGATTGCAAGAATCAGCTTGTCGACGAGGAAGAACTTTGTCTGCATGGCGTTTGTCCTTATAGGTATTTTGTTCGGAAACCTAACCCGGGTCTTCTTTATAGTCAATAAATTGCTGGAGAGAATTTCCCTAAAATTTTGTCTTGTGAAAAATCGGGTTTCCATGCTACTTTCGATGAGACTTTAAAAAATTATAGGAGGAACGAAGAGGATGGAGATCAAAGTGATTGGCGTTGTCGGTTCGGGTCAGATGGGATCGGGGATTGCCCAGGTTGCAGCGGCCAGCGGATTGTCCGTGATTATGCACGATATTCAAGATGAATTTGTGGAGAAAGGTTTTTCGACCATAGATAAAAGTCTTGGAAGGCTTGTGAAAAAAGAGAAAATCGGCGAGGAGGAGCAGAAGGCCATTCTGGGAAGGATAGAGGGAACGACCTCTCTCGAGGATATGATCAAGGCCGATTTCGTTGTGGAAGCGGCCACGGAAAATGAGAATCTTAAGCTGAAAATTTTTGGAGATCTTGACGGATTTTGCGGAGAAGAAACAATCCTGTCTTCAAACACCTCCTCCATTTCCATTACCAAGATCGCAGCGGCCACCAAACGTCCTGAAAAGGTTATCGGGATGCATTTCATGAACCCTGTTCCCATGATGAAACTGGTTGAAATCATAGATGGCCTGGCTACTTCGGAAGAGACTTCACAAGGGACTATGGCACTGGCCCTGAAGATGGGAAAGACGCCGGTTCCAGCCAACGATTTCCCGGGATTCGTGGCCAACAGGATCCTCATGCCCATGATTAATGAGGCGGTTTATGCGCTCTTTGAAGGGGTCGGGAAAGCGGAAGATATTGATCAGATCATGAAGCTCGGCATGAACCATCCCATGGGGCCTTTGGCTCTGGCGGATCTGATCGGACTGGACACCTGTCTGGCCATTATGGATGTATTGCATAAGGGGCTTGGAGACAGCAAATACCGGGCCTGCCCACTCCTGCGGAAATATGTGGATGCCGGATGGCTTGGCAGGAAGACAGGCAGGGGTTTCTACCCGTACTGACCAGACGGTCTTTTTCGGTAAGCGTTTACGGCTTGCGGTTATCGGTTCAAGGTTAAAAGAGTTGTGGACCGCAAACCGTGAAGCATTGCCCTGTTGCAGCAATTCTCATTATGGATTATCTTCAATCTGAGGCTCATGGCCGGTTGTACGCAAAAAACCATAATGAGAATTGCCGGCTCTGTTGGTTACGGATTGCATTCCCGAGGGGTTTGTGGTACATGGGATATTTGGTAGAGATTGATTTCAGACCTTAAGGGAGGGGATATAATGGCGAAGATATTAATTGTAGATGATGAAGAACATATTCGTTATCTCTATTCAGAGGAGTTAAGCGATGCCGGTTATGATGTGATCACGGCTGAGAGTGGCTACCTCCTCATGGAAAAAATTGAGGAGGAAAAGCCTGATCTGGTCGTGCTGGATATCAAGATGGTCGATTACAATGGCCTGGATCTTTTGCAGGATATCCGGAATCGATTCTATGATCTTCCCGTGGTTTTGTGCACTGCCTACGATACTTTCAAAGAAGATATGAAATCGATTTCAGCCGATTACTATGTCATCAAGTCGTTTGATCTCACGGAACTGAAGAATAAAATTGCACTGGCCCTTGAAAGCCGCCCGGAACCGGAAGAAGAGGAAGAGGAATAGGGGATCTCCGAGACGCTCTTGTTGTTCTCTTTTTTCACTTGTGGTATTTTTCCCCTTTCATGATGGTGCAGGCCCTGTAGAGTTGTTCCAACAAAATGAGCCTTACCATTTCATGGGTGAACGTCAGGGGTGAAAGGGACAGCACTTCATGGGCGGATGAAATGGCTTCCGGCGACAATCCCAGCGGCCCCCCGGTTATAAAGGCCAGCCGGTGGTTCGAGGAGAGAAGCTTGTCGATTTTTTCCGCAAGACCGGGGGAGTCGTACATCTTTCCTGATGGATCCATGGCAATGACATGATCTCTTTTGTTTAGAATAGCTTCGATGGAACGCCCTTCTTCAGCAACAATATCCGATTCCCGACTGCCTTTGCGTATCTTTGATGGTTTAACTACCAACCATTCCGCGGTGATATAACGCCTCAGACGTTCCAGATAAAATGCTTCTCCTTTCCTCAAAAAGTCTTCCTTGGTGCGCCCCACCACAATCATTTTGATTTTAGCCATATGCTGTTTCTCTTTTCAACCGTAAACCGGCGCCCATAAACCGTAATTTATTAGTATACTCCCTGCCAAAATGATTATCAACCCCAGAAAGATTTTGACATTCGAGATCGGTTCTGACAAACTTGCCGCCATGAATGGAATCAGAACATTGGGGGCGTTTGCCCTGGAGTATATTGGAAGAATGGGCGTCATGGGCCTGTTCTTTTTCAAAACACTATTCTTTATGCTAACGCCTCCGCTGAAGTTCATGCGGCTTCTCAAGCAGATCAGGTTTGTGGGACTGCACTCCGTTCTGGTCATTATCCTGACAGGCGGATTTTCAGGAATGGTGCTGGGGTTTCAGGGATACTACACGCTCAATCGATTCGGTTCGGATGCCTTCCTTGGCCCCATGGTCGGTCTAACCCTGATCAAGGAGCTGGGCCCGGTAATTGCCGCGCTTATGGTGACGGGGAGGGCGGGCTCGGCCATTGCGGCGGAAATAGGCATCATGCGAATGAGCGAGCAGATTGATGCGTTGGAACTGATGGGGCTGAACCCCTATCGTTATCTTGTTGTCCCCAACCTCCTGGCCGCCATGATTTCTCTGCCGCTGTTGACCGCCCTTTTTGATGTCATGGGGATATTCGGGGGATATCTTATAGGCGGTAAGCTTTTGGGGGTTGGATCAGGCGTCTACTTTGGTGAAATGGCAAACTATGTGAAAATAGATGATGTGGTGGAGGGGATTTATAAATCGTTCAGCTTTGGCGTCATTATTGCGTGGGTTTGCTGTTTTAAGGGATATTATGCGGGCATTTTTACGGGCTTTGGATCCGAGGGCATAAGTAAAGCGACCACCCAGGCAGTGGTTCTGTCTTCTGTCCTGATTCTTGTCTGGGATTATTTTATGACCTCCATCCTTTTTTGATTTTCAGGGGAAGACAAGCATTCATCATGATAGAGATCGAAAAGCTTCGCAAATCCTTTGATGGAAAAGAAGTGCTGAAAGGCATATCTCTCAAGATTAGAAAGGGAGAAGTGCTTTGTCTTATCGGGACGAGCGGTTGCGGAAAGAGCGTCCTGTTGAAGCATGTGGCTGGTCTGTTGAAACCGGACAGCGGGAGGGTGCTCATAAACGGTGAAAACCTTGCCACGGCAAAGGCCGGCAAGTTGCGTGCCTTGCGAAGCCGTCTGGGATTCCTTTTCCAAGGGGGAGTGCTGTTTGATTCCCTGAACATCCTCGAAAATGTGGCCTTTCCGTTGAAGGAAAAAACCCATCTGAGCGATGAGCTCGTGCAGAGCAGGGCCATGAAGGAACTGGACAACGTGGGGCTCTCCGGATCGGAACACAAATACCCTTCCCAGCTCAGCGGGGGGATGGTTAAAAGGGCGGCGCTGGCCAGGGCACTGGTAATGGACCCGGAGATTATGCTCTTTGATGAGCCCACCACCGGACTTGATCCGGTGACAGGCCGTGCCATCCTCGAACTGATTGATTCCTGTCACAAGCGGTTTTCCTTTACGGGGATCATAGTAACCCATGAAATCCCGAATGTTTTTTCGATTGTAGACCGGGTGGCCATGCTGCATGAAGGAAAGGTCCTCGGGGAGGGAACCCCGCCGGAATTCATGTCGTTGGAAGATCCCGCCATCCGGGCTTTTGTCGGCGGATAGGGATGGGAAAGAAAGGAGCAAAGGGGGAACATTAATGAAGAAATTTGACCTGGAGCTGGCTGTGGGATTTTTTATGATTATCGGCATGGTCTGTCTTGGTTATCTGTCCGTGAAACTCGGTGGGATAGATTTCCTGGGGAATGGAGGATACGAACTGGAAGCCGTCTTTTCAAACAGCGGAGGCTTGAAATCGGGTTCATCCGTGGTTATAGCCGGTGTGGATGTGGGGCGTGTGAAGGGAGTTACCCTGGACAACTACGAAGCCAAGGTTTCCATGGACCTACCCAAAGGGCTGAATATTCAAGAAGATGCCATCGTCTCCATTAAGACCAGGGGATTGATTGGAGAAAAATATGTGGAGATCACTCCGGGTGGCTCCGAAGAAATCCTCAAGCCGGGAGGCCGGATCAGAGATACACAGCCGCCGGTGGATCTGGAGCAGGTCCTATCGAGCTATGTCTTCGGGAAGATTTAAATAACTGACAACTGTCGAAGGAGGCACGTATGCATTGCAGGCGCCTTAAATTGGCCCCCATTTTCTTTTTTATCCTGATTCTGTTCAGCCCGTTTGCGTGCTATGGCGCTACGCCGATGGAGGGTGTGAAAGATACAACGGATAAGATCATTGCCTTTGTTACTGATCCCGCCCTGAAGGCGCCCGAGAAGAAAGAGGAAAAGGACAGGTTGATCAGGGCGGCCGTCGACGAGCGGTTTGACTGGGAAGAGATGTCAAAAAGGACGTTGGCCAGGCACTGGGCGGCAAGAACGGCGGAGGAGAAAAAGGAATTTGTCCGCCTGTTTTCAAAACTGCTTGAACGCACCTATCTCGACAAGGTGGAAGACTATTCCGGCGAAAAGGTCCTGTATTTGAATGAGGTGGTGGATGGAAAATATGCAACCGTTTCCGTCAAAATCGTGACGAAGAAGGATACGGAGATCTCGGTGCTGTACAGGCTCAAGAACGATGAAGATAAATGGCTGGTTTATGACATCGTTATTGAAGGGGTGAGCCTCATCAATAATTATCGAAAACAGTTCAACAGCATTATCGTCCGAAATTCTTACAAAGAGCTCGTGGATAAACTCAGGGAAAAGGTAGAGAAATAACCATGCCGGTTCATTTTTTGGAAGATACTGTCGACAGGAGCAGCGCCGTGCTAAGGGAAGACGGCCTCGGTTTTTTAAATCCCGGCTTTGGTATGCCGGCCGTTTTTGTCTCCTTTCTCCTTTTTTTGTTTTTCTGCGGATCTCCTGCCTGGGGCATTTCGGAAACTCCTGCCTCCTTTCGGGGTGAAAGCCCTATCTATGCAGAGACGGAGGCCCACGAAATTACCGGGCCGCATTCAGGGGGGAACAGCTCTTCGTGGAAAGAGAGTGTAGGAACCGATCAGGGTTTGGAGGTGGCGGGCCTTCAGGGTTCACGGACCACTCCTTCGCCGGAAAGAGAGCCCGACAAGGAGAAGCAGGAGGGGGAAAACTGGATAGATCAGGAAGAATCGGCGTCGCCTCTTCCCGACCCCCTGGAACCGGTGAACCGTGCCTTTTTCCATTTTAACGATAAACTCTATTTTTGGGTCCTCAAACCGGTTGGCCAGGGATATGAAAAAGTGACTCCCCTTCTTTTCAGGGTATCCGTTCGCAATTTTTTTTCCAATCTGATGATGCCCCTACGAGCAATCAGTTGCCTCCTGCAGGGAAAATTCAAAGGAGCGGGTATTGAGGTGACCCGATTCATGGTCAATACTTCCGCGGGTTTTTTCGGCCTACAGGATGTGGCAAAAATCGCCCTGGATATGCCCGTTCAGGACGAAGACCTGGGGCAGACCCTGGCTTTTTACGGGATTGGTCCGGGATTCTACCTGTACCTGCCTTTCTTAGGCCCCACAACGCTCAGGGGAGCTGTTGGCTGGGGGGGGGAGGCCTTCATCAACCCACTGAATTACCTTGTGGATGAATGGTGGCCCAATATGTTTGCCAGGGTCTTTGAAATTGTTAATAATACGTCACTGAGAATCGGGGAATATGAAGCGTTGAAAGAAGCTTCCCTCGATCCTTACATCGCCATGAGGGACGCTTATTATCAGTTTCGCCTGAGTCAGATCGAAAAATGAAGTGCATTTGTTCCATTCAAGAATATTTTCCTTGCCGGTAAAAAGAGCTTACCCGAAAATATTGTCGCTCCCTGATCATTGGGCCATCAACTTGTTGTCCATGCAGTCTCTTATCTGCCTGCACGATTCTTCCACGGCCTCATTCTTCGGGATGGTGGGCGAAGTCTCGATAATGCCCTGTTCCCCCAGGATCTTTTTGACAACGTCCGCGGGGAATTGTTGGCAGGCATTGCTGATTGTTATCAGGCAGTTGCCGGTTTCCCATATCTGCTGAAGATGATCGGGATATTTGTATTTCTGATCCATTTGCTGCAGGGATGACCGGGTAATCTTTCCCCAGGCCTTAGGCGCCAGGTTCGCGCCGATGGAGATCGCTCCGCTCGTGCTGGGATAATCCAGAAAGCGTATCTCGTCTCCATCATAGATCCTGAAACCGGGGTTTTTTCGGCAAGCCATCTGGTAATGATGACCCCTTTCCAGCGATCCGGAAAAGATCAGGCCCTCCACTCCCGCCAGCTCGCAGAGTTCTTTTAAAATGGCTGTGCGAATGTTGTCCCTTTTAAAGGGCTTTTTTAAAGAGGAGATGATGGCCGGATCATTGTGAAGGATAAAGGGCAGATCCGTCATGGGCAACAGCCGTTTATAATAGTCTACCAGACCGCGGTTACTGTGATAAAAAAGAGGGGTGTCTACCAGAAACAGATTCCGGGTATTCCCTTTGGTTGCAAACTGCTTTTGAACGGCCAGGACCGTCTCTACCGTCTGTTCTTCATGGGCCCCCGTAATCCAGAGAAAAACAGAAACAGGGGCGTCCTTGAGATGAAGGACGGTTTGCTCCAGGAGCGTGAGCCTTTGACCCGGGGAAAGCCTTAAGCCTTCTCCTACTCGAGGACTTGACAGAAAAATCCCTTGGACATGGGGAGCAACGCGCCCCAAAAGTCTCTCAAGTCCGGCAATATCAATGGCTCCATCGCTTTCAAGTGGCGTAACCAGTTCAGCAATCAGTCCCCTTGGCGCTGCAAAGGCCTCCATTCAATCTGAACTCCTCTCTTCCCAACAGGTCATGCAGATGGACGACCCCCATGATTCGTGATTCCGCATCCACGATGACCAGGTGGGTAATCAAGTGTAATTCCATCAAAGCCAGCGCTTCTCCCGCGGTCTGGTTTTCATCAATCGTTTTGGGTGAAGGAGACATGATCTCTTCCACCGGCAGGGTCATGATTTCAGGCTTGTTCATAAGCGCCCTTCGCAGGTCGCCGTCGCTGATAATTCCCACAAGTCTGCCGGTTTTCCCGGTGATGAGGGTGGCCCCTATATCCTTTGCGTCGATTTCCTCAATGGCTTCTTTCACTTTGGAACCCAATCGGACCACGGGAACACGATCTCCTGTAAACATGACTTCCCGTACTTTTATGGAAAGTCTGTCTCCAAGGTTTCCGCCGGGATGAAACCTCCTGAAATCGTCCTTGTCAAAATGCCTGACCTTGAGCAAGGCGACAGCGAGCGCGTCGCCCATCGCAAGGGCAGCTGTGGTGCTTGCAGTCGGGGCGAGTCCCAGCGGGCAGGCTTCTCTCTCTACCCCCACATCGATGACGATGTCGCAGGCCCGTGCCATGGGTGAATCAAGATTTCCCGTGAAAAGGATAATGGGAGCGCCAATCTGTCTCAGGATGGGTAATATCCTGGTGATTTCCGCCGTCTGTCCGCTGTTGGAAATAGCAAGGATGACATCGTCGGATGAGGCCATTCCAAGATCGCCGTGGATTGCTTCCGCAGGGTGAAGAAAAAGGGAGGAGGTGCCGGTGCTGTTCAGTGTGGCGGAAATCTTTCGGCTCACAAGCCCCGATTTTCCCATTCCCGTGAGTATTACCCTTCCCTTGGCTTTCAGAATAAGTTCTACCGCCCGCTCGAATTCCGGCCCGATTCGGTCCACCAGTCCCAGGATGCTTTGGGCTTCGATATACAGAACTTCTTTGGCTTGTTTGATAATCACGCTCGAAGCATCAGTGTCTTTAGTTGTCATGGTCATAGTATTGCAATTCGGTTCAACGATCTATTTAAGGTGAATATTATGGGAAGATTATTAACACGTTCTGTTACACTTCTCAAGCGCCAATTCCAATTCAAAAAAGAGTGAAACCCCTGATACCCCGGCAATGATATACTGGGGGATATTTTTGGTGATACAGTTATGTTTCATATGTCGATGTGAGACACTTTTGAGCATGGCAAGCCCTTTCCCTGTTCCCCTCTCGGTTTTTCCAGGTCGCTTAAAAAGCTTTATATAATCTTGATATATTTATAAATTTTCATTAGAATTTCTAATCAAGCCGTAGAAGGAAGGGCACTTGAGGGTGAAAATCGGATTTCGAAAAATGTTTTCCAATCTATGGCATGGATGGGCTTTTACACTACAAAACAAGTTATATAAATAGGTTATGTTGTTCTGCCGGAGATTGATACAGATTGTCTTATTGAACAGAGGTTTTCAAGAAAAATCTATTTTTTCCCCTCTTGTGGAAAAGCGATAACCTGTTTAGTTTATGGAGCATTAAGGCGTATTATCACATTCCCGAATGGTTGGCACGAATCATGTATTATACACAGGGAAATTTGGAGAGCGACGCTATTTAAAATGGAAAGAAAGGAGAGAAAAAATGAGTAAGACAGAACAGAATCTATTAGAGGCGTTTGCAGGGGAGTCCCAGGCAAACAGAAAATACCTGGCATTTGCAAAACAGGCAGACAAGGAAGGGTTCCCACAGGCGGCAAAACTTTTCAGGGCCGCCGCGGAAGCAGAGACCGTTCACGCCCATGCGCACCTCAAGACCTTAGGCGGCATTAAAAGCACGGCGGAGAATCTGCGTTCGGCGATTGACGGGGAGACCCATGAATTCAAGAAGATGTATCCGGCGATGATTGAAGAAGCCAAAAAAGAGGGACACAAAGCCGCTCTTCGGTCCTTCAGCTACGCCAATGAGGTAGAGGAAGTGCACGCCGGATTATACCAGGGAGTCTTGGATGCACTGGATAATCCCGTTGATGTAGACTGTTATTATGTATGTTCCGTTTGCGGATTTACCTGCGAAAACGAGCCCCCGGAAAAGTGTCCGGTATGCGGAGCGGTTTCAAAAGCGTTTATGAAGGTAGAATAATTATTGCATGTTATCCAAAGGGAGGGAAGGCTTTGAAAAAGATTTTGATCGCATACGTGAGCAGAACAGGAAATACCAAGAAAATGGCGGAATACATTGCCGAGGGAGTGCGTTTCAGCGGAAATGAGGCTGTTTTGAAAACGGTATCATCATTTAAGGATGCCAAGGAACTGCAAAATTTTGACGGATATATATTTGGGTGCCCCACGTATCACAGGGATATGACCGGTGGAATGAAAACCTTTCTTTTCCTGGCGGAAAGAGCCAATCTCCTCGGCAAGATGGGTGGCGCCTTTGGCGCTTATACCCACAGTGGAGAATCGTCGCCTATGATTTTTGACACCATGGAATTCGTTTTCAAGATGGACATGGTTGATCTTGGAGCGTTGAATATGAAAGAGGCCGTCATTCCGACCGATGAAGGGCTGAAAGCATGCCAGGAATACGGGAAAGCAGTTGGCAATAAATTCAAATAAATTCGAGGCTGAATGATGAAAAAAATCACTATGAAAGGAAACCCGTTAACACTGGAGGGAAGGGAGCTGGGCATCGGGGAGGCGGCGCCTGATGTGGAGTTGATGAATAACGATCTGGCTCCGGTACGGATCTCGTCCTTCCGTGGAAAAGTATGCATCCTTTCTTCCGTGCCTTCACTGGATACGCCGGTTTGCGACCTGGAGACCAGAAGATTTAATGAGGAGGCCGGAAAACTGGGAGAGGATGTGGCGATCGTTACTATTAGTATGGATTTGCCCTTTGCCCAAAAAAGATGGTGCGGATCCGCGGGAGTCGACAAAGTGATCACGCTTTCCGATTATAAGGAGAGATCTTTCGGTAAAGAATACGGCGTTCTGATTAAAGAGCTGAAATTGCTTGCAAGGTGCATTTTCGTATTGGACAGGGAAGGGATCATCCAGTATATTCAGCTTGTAAGCGAAGTAAGCCGGGAACCGGATTACGAGGCTGTCTTGGATGCCGCAAAGAAACTTTTGTAAAAAGTCACGAAATGATTAAGTGCCTGAACGAACACATCGTTCAGGCACAATTCGGTGGTGTAACTTTTTTTTAAAGGGGGAGAGCGAACATGGTCAGCAATGAGAACCTGATCAAGATCTTTGAATACGCATTGAACCAGGAGAAGACAGGGATGAGCTTTTTCGAAACTTCCCTGGGAAGGATGGGAGTAGGGGCGGCTGTTACGGCATTCAAACGGATTGTTGAAGAGGAAAAAAGACATATCCTTTTTATTGACGCTATTTTGAAGAACCTGAAAAGCGAGCAGATGCTGGATGTGGAAAGCCTGAAAGGAGTTGCCCTGGAACCCACCAACTATTTCGATGACCGTAACCGCTCGGAATTTCTTGAACGATGTCTTTATGAGTCCATGATCCCCGATGTAACGGTATTCAATACGGCCTGGTTGATCGAAAAGGACCTGAGCGAATTCTACGCAAATATGGCCAAGAAAGTCTCCGGGCCATCAGCCGAAGCGTTGAAGATGCTTGCTTCCTGGGAAAGCGCCCATGAAAGATTTTTCAAGGAATACAGGGATAAGCTTACGGAGGTCTACTCAAAGATGCCGTGGGGAGGATGATTCGTCTCCGGCCGATGGGCTTTCCGATTCCACCAGCTCCCTTCCTTCCCCTGGGTACACCATGCGTTCCTCAAGGGGTGTCGGGCTGTTTATCGCTGGCCAGTGGCCGGCCCGGGGATCGGGGCCTTCTCTGCCTGTCACGGTAGGTTTCTTGTCCCGCATCCGGGGGTGCTTCCTGATGTCCACGGACGGAACCGGTGCGCTGAATTCAATAGGGATATGATTGGGATCAAAGGAATAAATAGAGTAGATGAAACCGTGATCGACCACTTCGGAAACCCATATTTCGGATGCCTCCAGCCGATCCTTCAACTCCCATAAATCCTCCAAACCTTCCACTTCGATGGATACGTGGTCAAAGGCAAAAGGGCCTTTGACAGGGACCCCGTGGTCCTTTTCCGGGATGCTTTCCACGTCCGGCCATTCGAAGAAAGCAATCATGTCATGGGCGGATATTTCAAGAAAATAGTGCCTGTAGCCTGGCCTTCCAAGGCCCGCCACCAGCCGCATCCCCAAAAGATCCCTCCAGAAACGGACGGTGGCATTCATATCTCCGGTAGCCATGGCCAGATGATTGATTCCGGTGTATTTTACCATTAGCGTGTCCTCTATGTAAGATATCTCTCCCTGTGGTTCAGGAAGTCCTTGAAAATCCTATAGTGATCCGTATCTTCATAACGAATTTGTTTCACGGGGACGTGGTCAAAACTGTATATCCGCGCGTTCGGGCAGGCCATGAGAATGGGAGAATGTGTGGCAACAATGAATTGGGCGTGTCCTGCCTGGCTCATTTCCTGCAGTATCCCTAAGAACTCCAACTGGCTTTTCGGGGACAGAGCCGTTTCAGGTTCGTCCAGGATGTAGAGCCCTTTGATTCGATAGCGAGATCTGAAAAGGGACATAAGAGACTGGCCGTGAGACTGGGTCAGCAGCGATTTCCCGCCGAAATATCCCAGTTGTTCGGGGTCGGCCTCCGCCCATTCTTCAAGGCATTGGGCGAAATAATTGGCCGTTTCCGAAGAAAAGAAGGAGCCCGGCACAAAACCGTTACGCCAGCCGACGCGGATAAACTTGTAGAGATCATTTTCGTAAGGATTGGCTTTCACACGCGGGCGATGTGCGTCTTGCCAGATATGGATTCCACAGCGATGGCAGATGGCGCGAAGCAGTGTGGATTTGCCGGTGCCGTTTTCTCCCACGAGAAAAGTGACCGGAGTATGAAAGTCAATGACGTTCGTCATTTTGAAAATTTCCTGATTAAACGGGTAGTAATTCCCGGTTGGATATTCCTCCGGGCAAAAAACAACATTTTTCAGATGCATCGGCGTGTCTCCTGTTTTCAAGAAGGGGTCATTGTTTCAATTTATAGAAGAAAAGGCTGTCCTTGTCAAAGTGGATGTGCTTTCTTACTTATGAATTTTCAAAGCCTTTATCAACAATGTCGGCTCTGCCCCAGGGCTTGCGGCGTGGACAGGTCTGAAGGCGCCGGCCAGGGAGCAAAAGGGTTCTGCAAAGAAGGCGATCGCCCCAGGGTTTCCTTTGTGGGGCCCCATTTCGGGGAGGAGCCGCCGATCAGCGGGATAAACGGTTCAGGGACCGTTTTCTTCTCCGGTTGTTCTCTACAGTGTTCCTTTTGTCAGAATTACCAGATTTCGAGGGACGGTATCGGGGAGATTATAACTGTAGCGAGTCTTTTAGAAAGGGTGAAAGCACTTTGTTTGGAAAGGGGGGTCCATAATATCAATCTGGTGACGCCAGATCATTTCTTCCCGCATATTATGGAACTGGTGTCACGAATGCGAGAAGAAAAGCTGAACGTCCCCATCCTTTATAACCTCTCCGGTTATCAATCGGTTGAGATCCTGAAAGTTCTGGAACCGTATGCGGATATCTACCTTCCGGATTTCAAGTATTCGGATTCACAGCTGGCGGGGAGGATTTCGAGGGTGAAAGATTACCCTGAAACGGCCCTCGGAGCGATCGTGGAAATGGTCAGGCAGAAGGGTTTTCTCCGTTGCGAAGGGGGCGAAGACGGTCTTGCGCACAGGGGGGTACTGGTCAGGCACCTGATTCTTCCGGGAAACGTGGCAAATTCGCTCGATGCGCTTACCAGCCTTTTTCTTGAATTCGGGAAGGACCTGCCGTTGAGCATCATGTCGCAATATTCTCCTGTGCAGCCGCATAACGATATGAATTTCAATAGAAAAATATCAAAAGAGGAATTTGAAGCGGTCTATTTCCATGCTTTGGAACTGGGTTTCAGGCGACTTTTTGTCCAATTTCCCCGGAAAGATCGGAATGAAAAGGCGGAAGAAAGTGCTTCCCCGTTTTTGCCGGATTTTCGGGAGGGAAAATCCTTTGGGGAAGCGGTCTGAGCAGGCAACCGGCCCTTAAAATCCATTATAAGAATTGCTGGAATGATCACTTTCTTCTTGACTTGAAAAGAAGTGCCATTTATACTATTCATTTAATTTATTTCTGAAGGAGTCAAACCAATGTATGCGGTCATCAAGACGGGTGGAAAACAATACCGGGTTGCTCAGGGCGACGAAGTCAAGATTGAGCGGTTGTCGGGTGAGGTGGGGGATTCCGTTACCTTCGAGAAGGTGCTTTTAACTTCGGATGGAGAGGATGTCAAGGTGGGGCGGCCATTTGTGGAAAACACGAAGGTCGTCGGAGAGATTACCCGCCAGGACAAGGATCGGAAGGTCATTATCACAAAATACAAAAAGAGGAAGGGATATCGCAGGAAAAATGGGCACCGACAGGAATTTTCTCTGGTCAGAATAAATGATATTGGAATTGAAGTCTGAGATTCCCGAAATAAGAGGTAGGGTTCATGGCGCATAAAAAGGCGGGAGGCAGCTCCCGAAATGGAAGAGACAGTGCGGGCCAGCGATTGGGTGTAAAGAAATACGCGGGCCAGCAGGTGAAAGCGGGCAACATTCTGATTCGTCAGAAAGGCACGAAAATCCATCCGGGAAATAATGTGGGGCTTGGGAAGGACTATACTATTTATGCCGGCATAGACGGAGTCGTGGCTTTCGAGCGTATGGGCAAAGACCGCAAAAAGGTCAGCGTATATGCAACGGCCTGACAGGCTGACGCGGATACTATTTTTCCGGATACGGTCCGAGGTCAAAAGTTGAACGATTGAGGCGTTCATTGCTTCATTTTCGTTGTTTTTTTTGAAAGCCAAATGTTTGAATTGATAAAAGCCCTGATATTTTTAAATAAAGGGCTTTTTTTACTGGATCGCGGAGCTCCCGGCAAAAGAACTGTTCGGCGGGTTGTGTAGAGATATCCTATGCTTTTTCTCGATGAAGCGGTTATTGCGGCTGTATCAGGCAGTGGTGGAAAAGGTTGTGTCAGCTTCAGGAGAGAGCGATTCATCCCCAAAGGGGGGCCTGACGGCGGAAACGGGGGTATGGGTGGGAGCGTTATTGCAAAGGCTACCGGAAAACTCTACGACCTGAGCGATTACAACGCCAAAAAATATTTCAAGGCCCGCAATGGGGTCGCCGGTGGAGGGCAGAACTGTTCGGGTGCAAATGCCGAACCTCTGGTTCTGAAAGTTCCACTCGGCACCATTATTGAGGATTGTGAAAGTCATGAGATCCTGGCCGATCTGGTCTATGAGGGACAGGAAGTTACCCTTCTCCAGGGAGGAATGGGGGGGAAAGGGAATCGGCATTTTGCCACTTCGACCAACCGCGCCCCCCGGATGGCTCAACCCGGTATTCCGGGCCAGGAAAAACGGCTGAAATTAACCCTCAAACACCTTGCGGACATCGGTCTGATCGGCCTGCCGAATGCCGGCAAGTCAACCCTCATTTCCCGCCTCACCATGGCGCGGCCAAAGATTGACAGCTATCCCTTTACCACCATTGTTCCCAACCTCGGCGTCATGACGTTCAGCGATGAAAGCACCCTGGTTATTGCCGATATCCCCGGTCTTATAGAGGGGGCAAGCTCCGGTCGTGGGTTGGGACACCGTTTTTTGAGACATATCGAACGAACCGAACTCCTTTTGCATCTTATTGATGTCTCATGTGATTCATCGTGTGATATCCTTGAAGATTATCGCATGCTCAGGCGTGAAATGGCTGCGTACAGCCCGGAACTGCTGAACAAACCTCATATGGTGCTGTTCAGCAAAATGGATCTATACGACCCGACTCAAAGGGATGTGGCGGCATTACGATCCGCCTTGGAAGCAGAAGGGGTGGCATCGTTGCCCATTTCGGCGAAAACCGGCGAAGGGATCGATGAATTTGAGAAAATAATTTTCGAAAAATGTCGGAATATAAGACGTTTCGGCCAGGAAGCCCGGATCCCCTCCTCAGACAGCGAGGAGGATCAGATAGAGCGGAGAGAAATTTGAAAGAGCACACGCGGGAAGATTACCTCAAAAAAGCGAAGAGGATTGTCATCAAGATCGGCAGCGGCGTTCTAACGGGAACGGACGGCTTAAATATGTCCGTTATCGAAGATCTTACTGTCGAGATTTGCGCACTCAGGGAAAGATGCGTAGAGGTGATTCTGGTTTCTTCAGGCGCCATTGCCTCCGGGATGAGGAAAATCGGGATGAAAAGCAGGCCGAAATCCGTTTCTCAGCAACAGGCCATGGCCGCCCTGGGACAGAGCAGCCTGATCATGGCCTATGAAAATATTTTCTGCCGGCACGGGCACAAGGTAGCCCAGGTTCTTCTGACCCGTGACGATCTGACGCACCGGAGAAGATATCTGAACGCACGCAACGCACTGCTTACCCTCCTTTCCTGGGGCGTGGTCCCCATTATCAACGAAAATGACACGGTGGTGGTGGATGAGATCAAGTTCGGTGATAACGACAACTTGAGCGCCATGGTGACCAACCTGATTGAAGGGCAGCTCCTGGTGAATTTGACCAATATCGATGGGCTTTTCGATAAGGATCCGCGGAGCCACCATGATGCCAGGCTGATCACCAGCGTGGAAAAGATAGATCGAACCGTTTCAAAATATGCGGGGTCGATCCCCGGGTTCCTCGGTACGGGCGGCATGGCAAGCAAGATCAGGGCAGCCCGGAAAGTGGCGTTACGAGGTGTTCCTACCATCATTGCCAATGGGCTGAAGCCTGATATCCTGGGAAAAATTTTTCGAGGAGAAGAGGAGGGGACCTTCTTTTTCCCCTTTGAGTCATCCCTTTGCAGCCGAAAGCACTGGATCGCGTTTACAAAATCCCCAAAAGGTGAAATTATAATAGACCAAGGGGCGGAAAAGGCGATCCTTCAAAACGGAAAAAGCCTTCTCCCCTCCGGCATAATGGAGGTCCGGGGAAGGTTCAGTGTGGGGAATTCGGTGTTGCTTCTCAATGAAAAGAAAGAGGAAGTGGCAGTGGGAATGGTCAACTATCATTCCGGCGATATTCGGAAGATTATGGGAGTGAAAAGCGGCCGGATTGAAGCCATTCTGGGTTTTAAGCAAGACGATGAAGTAATCCACAGGGACAATCTGGTGCTGATCAATCAGATGGAAAAGGATGATGAGTCATGTATCTTGTAGAAACAATCGAGAAGATGGCAGTGGATGCCAGGACCGCGTCGAGACAGCTTAGGAAAACGGGCAGTGAACAAAAAAATGATGCCCTGAAGCGGATAGCCCGCATGCTCATAGAGCGCCGGGAAGAGATCGTTGCCGAAAACCGGAAGGATCTCTTGCATGCAAAAGAGGCCGGCCTTTCCGCGGCCATGATCGACCGTCTCACCCTGGATGATAAGGTTTTGCAGTCCATGGCGGAGGGCCTGTTGGAGGTCGCCGGTCTGAAAGATCCCGTGGGCGAGGTGACCGGAATGTGGAAAAGGCCCAACGGGCTGCTGGCCGGCAGGGTTCGAATTCCTTTAGGGGTAATCGGGTTTATTTTTGAATCGCGCCCCAATGTTACCGTGGACGCCGCGGCCCTTTGTCTGAAATCGGGCAACGCCGTAATCTTGAAGGGAGGATCTGAAGCTATCCATTCCAACACGCTCCTCGGAAACCTGATGATGGAGGCGCTCAGGGAAGCCGGCCTGCCGGAAAAAGCGGTTCAGGTGATTCGGACAACGGACAGGGAAGCGGTCAAAGTTCTCATCGGTCTTGAAGACCATCTGGATGTGATTATCCCCAGGGGCGGGGAGGGCCTCATCCGTTTCGTTACCGCGAATTCCCGGGTCCCCGATTAGAAGCACTATAAGGGTGTTTGTCATATTTATGTGGATAAATATGCCGATATAGAGATGGCCGCGGAGATCTGTCTTAACGCAAAGGTTCAAAGGCCCGGCGTCTGCAATGCCATGGAAACCATGCTTGTTCACAAGAATATCGCTCCGGTTTTTCTCCCGGAAATGGGCCTGCGTTTGACTCGCGCCGGAGTGGAGATCAGGGGGTGTCCAGAGACTGTTCGCCTTGTTTCGAAAGCCACGCCTGCGCAGGAAACCGATTGGCCGGCGGAGTTTCTTGACCTGATCCTCGCGGTCAAAGTAGTATCAGGCATGGAGGAGGCCCTCGATCATATCGAGAAATATGGCTCTCATCATACCGAAGCCATTGTCACTTCGAATTATGAAAGATCTCAGCGTTTCCTGTCGGATGTGGATTCCTCGGTGGTTCTTATCAACGCCTCCACCCGTTTCAACGACGGCGGTCAGCTGGGTCTGGGCGCGGAGATCGGAATCAACACATCAAAGCTGCATGCCTTCGGTCCCATGGGTCTGGAAGAGCTGACAACCCAGAAATTTATCGTGTATGGACAGGGACAGACGAGAGCGTAGCTGTCGGAACACGAGAACCACAAAAGGTAACCCCCTTTCTGATATGAATGAAGGAAGCCGACGGATGAAAACTATCTCAAAGGATCTGAAATGGCTCTGAGATTAGGCATTCTCGGCGGGACCTTCGATCCGATTCATCTGGGCCACCTTCGGACGGCGGAAGAGATCAGGGAGAAACTGGCTTTGAAAAAAGTCTATCTCATCCCATCTGCATGGCCTCCTCATAAGACATCCGCTCCCATATCCCATTTTGAAGACAGGATGGCTATGACCAGGCTTGGCGCCGCTGAATCCCCCGCCCTGGAAGCCATGGATCTTGAGAGTAAACGATCAGGGCTGTCTTATTCCATAGAGACATTGAGGGAATTGCATCAAACCCTGCACTCTCCTGATATTTTCTTCATCCTGGGTACGGATGCTTTTTTAGAAATAAAAACATGGAAAGAATATGAACGGTTGTTTCATTACGCCCATTTTGTTATCATCATACGCCCTGGCTTCAGATCTCACGGCCTGGATGCGCTTTTTTATGAACTTGGAGCCAGATCCGTCCGCGAAGAAAATCACGATCTTTATCTGATGTCTTCAGGGAAAACGATTATGGTTATGAGGACTACGCTGATGGACATTTCTTCCACGGGGATCAGGAACAGGGTAATGGAAGGCAAGTCGATCCGTTTCCTCGTCCCTCATAGAGTAAGGGAATATATTGAAAGACAAAAACTTTACCGGAACCATGAAATCTGTTGACAAGGCCAAACTCTGTTTGAAAATTATTCAGGAGCGAAAAGCCATTCGCCCAATGCTCCTGGACGTGAGAAAATTAACTTCCATTACGGACTATTTTCTGATTACCAGCGGGAGTTCCACAAGGCAGGTGCAGGCCATAGCGCGGCATTTGCAGAAGGAATTACGCGATGCGGGATACAGAGCTCTGGGCATGGAAGGGGAACAGGAAGGTAAGTGGGTTCTGATAGATTATGATGATGTGGTGATTCATATTTTTTACGAGCCCATAAGGGAGTTTTACAACCTGGAAGGCCTGTGGGTTGAGGCCGCGGAGGTGGCCCTTTAACCTTTGTTCCGAAGGTGCTTCCGGGAAGGAGGTTCAAAATTGTACGGAATTATTCGTGTTGCATTCAGGTTCGTCATTGCCTGTCTGATGGCCATGCTGCTTGTCGTGACCGTGCCCTTTGCGCAGGTTTCGCATGCCCTTTCCATTGATGACGAGCGGGATATGGGGCAGGAATTCCTGCTGCAGGCAAAACAGCAGTTTGAATTCATTGATGATCCATTTGCCAACCAATATATCAACGAACTGGGTCAATATCTGCTGCGGCCATTGGAGACGAAACCTTTCTTTTTTCATTTCTATATTATCAAAGATAATACACTCAACGCCTTTGCTGCGCCGGGAGGTCACATTTTTGTCTTTAGCGGCCTGATCGATGCCATGTCCGATGTGGACGAACTGGCCGCGGTTATTTGCCATGAAATCGGCCATGTGTCCGCAAGGCACTTGGCCCAACGGATTGAGCAGAGCAAGGGGATCGGAATTGCCACGATGGCGGGAATCATTGCCGGGATGCTGATTGGGGGGCCGCTCGCGTCAGCCGTGATTGCCGGTTCCATGGCCGCAAGCATGCAGGCCCAGTTGCATTTCAGCCGTGAAGATGAACGACAGGCGGATCAACTGAGCTATAAATATATGAAGCCTGCGAGTTTTGATCCGGCAGGAATGATCAGGGCCCTGGACGAGATTCAGAAGGGAAGTTGGTTGGGAACGGGAAAAGCACCTGCTTATCTACTCACCCATCCGACCGGCCCGGAAAGGATCAGCAACCTGGAATCGATGCTGACGGAATATACGCCTCAAGGGTTAACGGAAGAAGCCGTTCGATTCAGGGCCCTTTGGCCTGCTTTCAAAACGATTGTCAAGGCCAGATCCATCGATCCTCACGACGCCCTCGCTTCCTTTCAGAAAGAAATAAAGAAAGATCCCGGCGCCTACCTTCCTCATCTCGGCGCCGGAATCGTGTATATGGAGGAATCGAGATATAATTCGGCCATCGAGGAGTTGAAAACGGCCCTGGAAAGCCATTCCGACTTTATCCCGGCTCTGAGGGCACTTGCGGAGGCCTATCAACTGAACGGGCAGGATGAAAAATCCCTGTCGGTCCTTGAAAAGGTGTTGCGTCTGGACAATGGGGACAGAGCCGCCATGTATCTTCTCGGATTAACCTACGAGAGCATGGGGCGCGAGGACAAGGCCCTTGTCCTTTTCGAGAAGCTTTCCTATCTTCCGCCGGTAAAGGATGATGTTTTTTATCACCTTGGTCTCGCATACGGAAGGGAGAAAAAACTGGGGCTGGCGCACTACAATTTCGGAGTCTACTTCAAATTGATAGGCCAGATGAATAAGGCAAGGTTCCATTTTCAAAAGGCAAAAGAGTTGGCCAAGGCAGACCCCGCCCTCATGAAAAAGATTGAAAGGGAAACCAAAGGGATGAAAGAGGGAAAGTCTTAATCTATTCAAAAAGATAAAGGAGGACCATCATGTCATCAGATCGAACAAAAGCATCTCAGGAATTTGAAAAGGCCCTTGAAATTGGACGTCCGCCCAACATCGTCCAACTGTTTCCCAACTCGAGGGCTCTGATAGTGAGCGGCAAAGTCGTCGACAGGGCTATGATCAGAAAAGGCAAGGCGATGACGATCGCGGCCAACGGTCGGAATCACATGGTGATCCGCGGCGCGCTTGCGGCGGCGCAACGGGCGAATGCCGCCATACTTATTGAAATAGCCAAGTCCGAGGGGGGGGCAAACGCGTACTGTCCGGTCAATTACTGGAATATAGCCCGGCAGGTGGATGCGGTAATGAACGAGCTGGGCATTACCGTCCCCGTGGCGATTCATGCGGATCATTACGGAATCAAGAGTTCGAAGGATGTGGAATCCGCCAAAGTCGAAATCCCATCCATGTTTGATGCCGGAATGACATCGATCGCCATTGATGCCTCCCATCTTCCGGATGATGAAAATCTGCTGGCGAACCTGACTCTCAACCCGTATATCCCCGGATGGGCAGGCTATGAAACGGAAGTGGGGGAGATCAAGGGCAAAGAAGGTCTTTCCACTGCCGCGGAAGCGCTCTTTCTAATAAAGGGCCTGAACGCGCATGGCATCTTTCCCGATTGGATTGCCTTGAACAATGGAACAACCCATGGCATTGAGGCAAGCGACCAGGGGATACAGGTGGAGCTTACCGCGACAATTCATGAGGCGTTGGCGCCATACGGACTATCCGGGGCGCAACACGGGACTTCGGGGAATAGTTCCGATCGCCTCAGAAACATTGCCGCCAACACGCGAACCACAAAGGCCAATGTGGCTACGGCACTGCAGATGATCTCATGGGGAGTCAAGGTGAACGAGTTCGGAAATGCCCTTCTGGATGACAACGGCGAGTTCGTAAAAGTTTCCGATCATGGGGTTACGGAAGCCCTGTGGGCGGATATGGTTGCCGACGCCAAAGAACGTGGACTGAAAGGCGGGAACTACAAAAAGCTGAACCTGCCCTTTGAAAACAAGATTCTTTCCCTTCCCCGGGATATCAGAAAGAGGATGGCGAAGGGAGTGGAAGATTTTGTTTATGAATTATTGAAAGATGTCTTTCATGCAGTCGATACGGCGCCTCTTGCCCTGGAGGCTATTCTTGAAGCCGGTTCGTTCGATATGGGAAAAAAGGGCCATCGCATCGAAGACCCCGCGGAATGGACGCCGGAAAAGATCCGGGAGCGGGCGCCTCTTCTTGATTCAAACAAAGGTCCGTCGGGAAACTTCGAGGATTAATCGGGTTCAGGAAGACCCACCCGTTTTGCCCGCCTTGAATGGCGACCCGGGGCGATTTTTACAAAAGAGAAACCATATGAACAAAAACGATTTGGAAAGAGCGTCTTCCCATGTTTGGGTAAAAGATATCATGGGGGAAGGCAGGATCGAGAGCTGCTATCTTGTCAGGGAAAAGAGCCAGGGAACGACCCGTAACGGAAAACCGTTTCTCACCCTGACTCTGTCGGACAAAACAGGGGAAATTCCCGCCGTGGTATGGGAAAAGGCAGAGGAGCTGTCATCCCTGTTCGTCGAAGGGGAGGCCGTGGTTGTTGAAGGATTGGCAAGCTCCTATCGCGGCAGGTTGCAGGTCACGGTTTCCACATTGAAGAGGCCGGAGAACGAACCGGATTCCGGTCTGTTCTGTGAATCCAGCCCCATTGATCCCTCGAGGATGATGCGTTCTCTGAAAGAAGTGCTCAGGGATGTGGAAGATCCGCATTTGAGGGCGCTGGTTGATCGGTTTCTTTCAGACCGTAAATTTGTCGCTCTTTTAAAGAAGGCTCCGGCGGCGAAAAACTTTCATCACAGCTATCTGGGGGGGCTTCTGGAGCATACGCTGTCCGTATGTGAATTGGCTGTACAGATCGCCGAACATTATCCGCAACTCAATAAAGACCTGTTGGTCGTATCCGCTTTTCTGCATGATATAGGGAAGATCAGAGAATTCACCTCCCCGCCGAACATCGAATATACCGATGAAGGAAGATTGATCGGACACCTGGTATCGGGCGTGGAAATGCTGAATGAAAAGCTTGAGGGCATCAAATCCTTCCCCGCGGATCTAACGAT
>JBBSAR010000002.1:0-40793 GCA_038252125.1 Desulfatiglandales bacterium | reverse complement strand
TGACAATTGCTGGATAATTGTTGATTTGAATGCAAGTGTCTTGACTTTTTCCTACTTATTAAGATATCAAAATTCGTATGCTTCAGGTGTTCATTTTTGGAACTCAATAGGGAACACCGTGTAAATCGGTGACAGACCCTCTGCTGTAATCGGGGACAAACGCTGCGATATGCCACTTTTGGCCTTTATGGCGAATGGGAAGGCGCAGTAAGTAGGTTGATCCGAAAGTCAGAAGACCTGCCTGAAGTGAGGGCGCAACCTTAGCAGGGAGCAAGATTGCGCGCAAGATTTTGGGATAAAAAAGGGCAATCCCCGGATCGAGAAATTTCGGTCCGGGGATTTTTTTATGGACCGATTTCCTGAAGGAGGGAGTGTCCTTTCTCCTTGCGTATTCTCCCCATTTGTTTCTCAAACCTTTCAAACAGTATCAAGGAGGGAATCCATGGAAATGAGTACAAGATCGGTTTTACAAAAGAAGAGCGCGGGACTTCTCCCGCCAATGCTTGCCGCTGTATGCCTTCTGTTTTGTGTTGGTCCGGTTCATGCGGCTTCCACACAGACCGGCGTGGTCGCCAACGTGGCGCCGGACTGGAGCAGCAGCGCCATTTCGACGATTACCGTTGATCCGGTGGGCGGCCCGAGAAAGGCCCTGAACAACCAGTTGTCGTCGTCTACTTCGGATATCGGCGTGGAAGCCTATGGTGGCTATTTTTACAGACTCGGCAAATATCAGGCGGACAACATTACCAAGGTTCATGTAAATGCGCCAAACACCCCCGTCTGGCAGTTTACGACCAATGATTCGGGGGAATCGGACAGCAACCCCTACGAGTTGGTATTTGTCAGTCCCACAAAGGCATATCTTCTCCGATACGGCGCCACCAAGGCATGGATTGTGAATCCCTCCGCCACGACCCAGGGTGGATTCAAGATAGGGGAGCTAGATCTCAAATCCTATGCGGATGCGGACGGGCTCCCCGAAATGGCAAAAGGGGTGATCGCCAATGGAAAGCTTTTTATTATCCTGCAACGCCAGGACGATATATTCTGCCCCTCCAATACGGCCTACGTGGCGGTCTTTGACGTTTCCACGGATACGGAAATCGACACAGGCATGGGGGAGGGAAGCAAGAAAGGTATTCCCCTGCCCATAAGAAATCCACTCTCAATTCAGTATATCGCCGAGAATAATAGGATCTATATTCAGGGTGTGGGAAGCTACCCCGGTTTTTGCGATCCGAAATATGAGTACACCGGCGGGATCGTGAGCGTCGATCCGCGGACCTATGCCACAAGCGTTGTCCTGGATGACGGGGATGCCAAAACGCATCCCTACGGCGTCATATCCGGAATGTTGGTTGTCTCGGCCGTCAAGGGCTATTTTGTGGGGTATGATGGTTGGGGGGACAATACCCTTTACCCGTTCAACCCCACGACGGGCGCGGCAGGTGAGGCGCTGAATAATTTCAAGAACGTAAGCATCGCGGGTGGGATGGAGCCGGGCATCTATCTTGATAAGAACGAGATGATGTGGGTGTGCAACCAGTCGGATGGTGCCGTGGATATTGTGGATACGGCCGATAACACCCTGAATGAAAGCCTGGGGACCAATCTTAATCCCCAGGCCGTGGCCTTTTGTACCACCGGACCCCCTCTGGCGCCGACCCTCGGTTCCACCACGTTCGGGCAGGACGGCATGTTTCACTGGGACACGGCTTCCGGGGCGGATGGATACTATCTGTTAGGTGCAATGCCCCAGTATGGCGGAATATCCGCCTTATATGATTGGGGCACCGGTACGAGCGCCTCTACGGTTCTGCCTGCCGGAATGACTCTGTACGTCGCTATCATTCCCCGTAATGCCGAGGGTGCCGGAGAATCATCCAATGTGGTTCGCGCTGGAGATCCAGCGCTCCTTTCCGCACCGACCCTGAGTTCCACCATGGTCGGCGAAACTGTTACTTTCAACTGGGATACGGTTCCCGGTGCGGATGGGTACTATCTGTTGGGCGCAACGCCCCAGTATGGCGGAATATCCGCCTTATATGATTGGGGCACCGGTACGAGCGCCTCTACGGTTCTGCCTGCCGGAATGACGCTGTACGTCGCTATCATTCCCTATAATGTACAAGGCGCCGGAGCCGCTTCCAAATTGGTCCGCGCTGAATATACCGGGGAATAAAACAAATCGTTCCTGTTCATTCTCGCGCCAAATGCGCGGGAATGAACGGCGACATGGACTATTTCAGGCTCATGAAGTCGTTTTTTCGCCTTTCCGATGGTCCGGTGTGGTAATGCGTGAGTTTCTGCCTCCATCTGATTCCGCTTAATAGCGGGAAAGCAGCGTCGGCTTCTGAATCCTGTGTCCCGCTTTTTATAGTTCTTGAGCGGGACTGACTTCCGGCTCCTGTTCTTGTTAATACCTATACCCCACCGTGAAATAAAAAGCCCTCCCCGGCATGGGATATCCGTTGAAATCCTCGTACCGTTCATCGGCCAGGTTGGTTCCTTCAACGCTGAACAGAAAGGAATGAAACAGATAGGAGATCCCGGCGTTAATCAGGGTTTTGTCTTTTGCCGGCAGGAGGTTGGCGCTGTCATAATACATGCCGGTTTCGAGAATGCATTCCCCGAAGGCCTTGAATCCGACATAACTCCCTTCCAGTCTCCCCAGATACGATGTCTGCCATCTTCCCGGCAGGATTTTTCCGTTAAATGCCTTCACCTCACTTTCATTCACAGGGTCCTGCCAGGTTGCGTTTCCAATGATCCGAAAATATTTCAAGAAATCAAAAGTGAGCTGGCTCTCCACGCCGCGAATACCGGCCTTGGAAATGTTTTCCGCCCTGCCGATACCCCGTGAATCATAGACGTAAGTGATGAGATCGTCCACGTTGCTTCCGAAATAGGCCGCGCTCAGGGAAAGACGTTTGAACCATGGATTTCGGGTAAGCCAGTTCACTTCTAACCCCCCATCGAAATTGACCCCGGTTTCCGCTTTGAGGTCCGGATTTCCGATGATGAATCCCCGGTCGCCGAACATCTCCGCAAAAGAGGGCTCGCGAACATACCTGGCCAGGTTCCCTTTGAGACTGAGCCAGTTCAACGGGCTGTATTTCATCCCGATCTGAGGGCTCCAGGACCCTTCTTCCTTTTCCTCACCCTCCAGGGGGGCGCCCCAAGCCGTGGTAGCGCTTTTCAGCTCATCCTGGATATGGGTGTAACGGAGCCCGGGAGTTATATTCAGAGTTTCTTTGAATAGGAGGAGACTGTCCTGAAGGCCGAAGGAGAGGGTGTCCCTGGAACTCTGGTTAGGGTCCCCCCGGTCGTTCAGAAGATTTTCAGGACTATAGGTCTCCTGATGAAAGTCGGCCAAGAAACTCATGGTGTTCCAGTCGGCGACCCATTCCGCGAAAAAATTTCCGCCGTACCGGTCGGTGATGTACCTGGTTTTCTGCTTCCCGAGGCCGATCTGACCGTGGCTGTCATCATACAGTTCGTTCTTGTAGGAATAGTCGATATTGGTTCGCGTATTCAGCCTTAGAGGGCCCAGGTTGTTTGCGATGAAGCTCAACGTGGTGATATTTCTCTGGGTATTGAGGGATGCATCCGTCTTTGGGCTGTTGTTCCAGCTGGGAAGTCCTTGTTCCTTCGAATACCATTGGTTCACCAGGGCCAGGCGCAGATCATCCGTGAGATCGTATCCGAATTTTCCCAGGATATTTCCCTGGTCGAACTGTGCGTTGTTCCGGGTCTCCCATTTGTCATCATCGGGGTTCCATTCCGTGCCGTTGTTGTTGAGTACTTTGAAATCATTATGGCTGGCCAGATATCCGGCGGAGACGAGGTAATCCCATTTTCCGGATTTCTGGTTGACAAAGGCGGAGGCTTTCCTGGTGTCAAAGGAACCGTATCCAGCGGTTGCGCTTGCATTGACCCCTTCCTTGGCGCGCAGTGTCTTTATGTTGACGACGCCGCCGATGGAGGCCTTGTCGAAATTTATGGGGCTAATGCCGCGATAGATCTCAATGGACTCCACGTCCGACAGGGAGATGGAACTCAGATCAACGCCCCCACCGGAAGCATCGTTCAACAGGACGCCATCCATGAAAACCATGACCTGATCGCTGGAAGAACCACGAATGGAAATGGTGGAAAAGCTTCCAAGACCACCTGATTGTCTTACTTCGACGGCTGCCTCATTCTGAAGTACATCGGCCAGGTCTTCCATTTTTCCCTCAAAATCCTCCCGATGAATAACCGAAACGAAACCGGTAGATTCTCCTGTTTCCACGTCTCCTGTTTCAAAGGGGGTTTCTTCCGAGTTGGCCGTCACGACTACGGTTCCCAGGGTTGGGGTGCTTGTTTCGGATTCAGCGAAGGCGGGGGGTGTGCCCAAGGAGCAAATGATCAGGAACACAATATAGAAAGGCGGTCGTTTGCTGTTTATCATGTCGAAAGGATCTCTCCGCCATCGTTTCCGGACGGGTCATCCAGGGGAGATGGCTCAAAATGAAAGGTGGAAGAATCGGAGATCCGGGAATAAAAAAAACCGGACCGAACGAATTCGACCCGGGGATTTCCCTTTTTTATCCTCAAGGACAGCGCGGGCATCCCTCTTTTCCACGAAGGATGGCTGCGTATCTGTTCAGGCAGGTCTTCTGACTCCCCCGCCCATACAGCGGCCTTCCCATTCCATCTGAAACAGTGGCAACATCTGCTGAAAGGGTTCTTCATTCTGCCAAATAAAAGCAAGACGAAGATCGAGGTCACAGCGGCGGGCCCGTCCCGTTTTTACGGTGTTCCCTATTGAGCTCCATGTGAGCACCTGAACCTGCTGATTTTTTATGATAAGGGGAAAAAATAGTCAACAAAAAATAAGAAATTCCAGGAGTCCGCTTCGTGATCCCAACAGTTAGAAAAGTTTGGAGGTCAGATGAGCAGAATGAGCAGAATGTCAGTTGTTGTTTTTACCGTTTTCTTGGGCTTCTTAATGACGTTTGCCGGCATGGGCTTTGCTGAGGAAAAGGCGACCCCCAAGGAAGTTTATGACAAGGTTCTTGCGGCGGCTCAAATGATCGAGCAGCCTGGTCCGGAAGGTCTCGCCGCCCTGAGCGACACCAAAGAGTTCGTATGGAAGGACAGCTATGTATGGGCGGTCAACTGCAGTGAAAAAAAGCTCGTCGCCCATCCGAACAAGAAACTGATCGGTTTGGATTTGTCAAAAATCTATGACAAGAATCCCGAATATGTAAATCTGCATGGCCGTGAGCATGTCGCCTCCGATGACGGTCAGGATTACAATTGATTCTTTGAATCCGAAGCCGTGCGGGAACTCCGGATATGATTTATGAAAGAGGTCATGAAGAGCTTTCCGACATGGAAAAGGATTGTCGCCTGAGATAGTGCCCATCCATTAATGGAAACGGATAGTTCTTGACCAGCTTTTTGTATCAGATATAATTTGACATATTCATTTAACCCCACGAAGATAGATTTTGACGTATCCTATTAAAATTCCATGGTGATGAGTACGTGACCAATGAGCCATTCCTGCCATGGGTTTTGAATATGATACAATGGGGCCGAGCCAAGCTAATTTTACCGAGGAATAATCATGATTTTGGATGCACTTGAGAACGCATATCGTTATCTGACGCTCAACAAGGGATTCCCAAAGGCCATTGAATTTCTCTTGCGGCCCGATCTGACTAAACTGCCGGTGGAGAAGTATGAAATAGACAGTGATCGCGTTTATGCGATGGTAACAAAGGATCCTGGTCGCAAGAAAAAGGATGCCCTGCTCGAAACCCATGAGAAATACATTGATATCCAACTGGTCCTCACAGGAACCGATGATATGGGATGGAAAACAAAATCATCGTGCAAACACCCAACCGGGCAATATGATGAGGAATCCGACATCCAATTCTTCGCGGATGATCCGGATATCCGGTTTCCTGTTGGACGTGGATTTTTTGTGGTCTTTTTTCCGGAAGATGCGCACATGCCGCTGATTTCGGCGGGGCAACTCCACAAAGTCGTTGTCAAGGTTGCAGTGGAGCAGAAATGAAAAGTGCGAAACAGGCTCTTTAGCGGGCACGGAGAGCTTCAGCGTCGCCAAGGGCCTCGGCAAAGTCCTTGTGGGTTGAAAAAGACCTCGTGAGTCCATTCGTGCCATTGTTTTTGAATAAAATACGGAGCTCTATACGTTTGCAATCCTCTTTTAAATCTCCCCCAAATTTCTTGTTCAGGAGGGCACAGAATGTATAATAATCTATTTTCCGAAATTACCATAAAGGACCTGACCTTGAAGAACCGTCTCACTATGGCTCCCCTCTACCTGGGCTATGCCGGCGAAGGCGGTGTGGTCAGTGATATGCTGCTGGAGCATTATCGGTTGATGGCCGGCAGCGGCGTGGCGATGGTGGTGGTCGAAAATGCCACAGTGGATCACCCCGTCGGCAGCGGATCAAACCGAACCCTACGGGCGGATACCGATGACAATCTTGGCGGGTTGAGAAAACTGGCCGCGACCATTAAGCAGGAAGGTGCATTGGCCTGCCTGCAGATTAACCACGCGGGCCGCTTCGCACATGCGACTCAACATCCGGTGGCGCCATCCGCGGTGAATACCTTTGGTCGGATACCCGGGGCCTTGGAAAATAAAGAGATAGATTTAATCATCAATAAATATGCCGAGGCAGCCGCCAGGGCAAAGACCGCGGGATTTGATATGGTGGAATTGCATGGCGGCACCGGTTATCTGTTGGCCCAATTTCTCTCCCCGAGGACGAATCAGCGCACTGACGAATACGGGGGCAGCCTGGCAAACCGCCAGCGGTTTGCACTGGAGGTGCTGCGCAGGGTCCGTGGGGCGGTGGGTGCCTTTCCGGTGGGGTATCGATTTTTGGCCGAAGAATGGCTCCCTGACGGCCTGCAACTGGAGGAGTCGCGACCATTTGCCGGAAGCCTGGACAAGGCGGGGATTGACTACATTTCCGTCATGGGCGGTACCTATGAATCCTTCTTACTGCCGGGAATTGTGGAAAAGTCCCGACGGGAAGGCTATATGCTCGATCTGGCTTCAGAGATCCGCGCGGAAGTGGGCGTGCCGGTTATTGCCGCCGGCCGTTTTGCCACCGGCGCATTTGCGGACCGGGCCATCTCCCATGGGAAGACCGACCTGATCGGTCTTGCGCGCGTACTCTGGGCCGACCCGCAATGGCCGAAAAAGGTCCACTATGGTCGGGAGGGCGATATTGTCCATTGCAATCCGGATTGCCTTGAAGGCGGCGCCTGCATGCAGATGGTCATGAAAGGCCGTCCCGCCTTTTGTGTGGAGTGGCCGGCGGAGAAGATGAAGGAGTGGAAGGCAAAATTTGTTTAAGAAACGGATGTGCTTTATCCTATGTGAGACGGGAATAGGAAATCATTGTCGTTGATAACCTTGGTGTGTTGTCTTATATTTTATCCCATCCAAGAGATTCTTTCCGCTTTTTTCAGGCGGATGGATTTTAAACAGACGAGAATTCAAACGATTAGAAAGGAGCAAGACAGATGCGGTATCTCATCATGATGGTCATGTTGGTTTTTACCTTCCCCTCTTTTTCGGTGGCGGGATCAAAAAATCCCCGGGTGGAGATAGAAACCAATAAAGGAACGATAGTCGTTGAATTGTATCCCGAAAAGGCGCCTAAAACGGTGGAAAATTTTCTTCGCTATGTGCGGTGGGGACAGTATGAGGGTACGATTTTTCACAGGGTTATCCCCGATTTTATGATTCAAGGCGGAGGTTTTACCCCTCAAATGAAACAGAAGATGACGGAGATGGCGGTGGAGAACGAAGCGGACAATGGGCTGAAAAATGAACGCGGCACGATTGCCATGGCACGAACCCAGGATCCTCACAGCGCAACAAGTCAGTTTTTCATCAATACGAAGAACAATGCTTTCCTGAATCATAAAAGCAAAACTTCCCAAGGATGGGGCTATACGGTCTTTGGCAAGGTGATAAAAGGAATGGATGTGGTGGATGCGATTTCGAAAGTGAAGACGGGAACCAAGGCGGGAATGTCCGATGTTCCCGTAGAAAATGTAGTGATTCTAAAGACTTCCATTGTAAAAGAGTAGGGCAGGGGCTTGCCGCCGGTAGTCGCTACGGGAGCAGTGGGGCCTTTTTGTCAGGAGCCTTTATGAAGGGCATTCATAATGATGCTCAATTGAAGATCGATATATTTGTCCAGAGTAAGGCGATGTTTAAAATGCCAGTGTTTCAGAATCCACATATGGGCCAGCATCATGATATTGTAGGCCATTAGATCCACATCCAAGCTCTTATAGGTCCCCTGCGCAATCCCTTCGCTGATAATCCCTTTGAAAATATCTGCAACATCCACTTCGAGCTGCATAATTCTGACCTTTGCGGCTTTGTCCAGGGAGCTTGACTTCTGGTAGATCAGGAGCAGCTTGTCCCGATGCTTCTCTATGATCCTCAGATACAGAATGATCGCGATATGCAGCTTCTCTTCCGGGTCATGGAGGTCCTGAATTTCCTTGAGAAGACTGTTTTGAAAAGTACTCAAAACATCTTCCATGATCATCCGCATGATTTCAGATTTGTTTTTCACATAATGATAGGTGACGGGAAGATCAACGCCGGCCATTTCAGAGATTTCCTGAATAGAGGTAGCTGCAAAGCCTTTTTTTGCATAAAGTTCGCTTGCGGCATTGATGATTTTGCTCCTCACCTTATCTGATGCAGAGATCTGATCCAGTATCGTCAGTTTCCTCTTGACCTGCTCCATTTCAGCTCCTTAAGGATGAGACTTAACAAAGGGTAAAGGGTAACGCAGGGGCCCTCTTTTATTTGACGTATTTAAAGGACAGATCCAATCTGGCCCTGTAAGAGGTGACTTTTCCGTTTTCAATGGTGACGTCCAGTTTGGTTACCTCGGCGATTCTTAAATCCTTCAGACTCTCGCTTGCGGTTGCAACAGCGGTGGCTGTTGCTTCTTCCCATGACTTATCGCTTGTCCCCACCAGTTCAATAATTTTGTAAGTGCTTCCAGCCATCTTTAATCTCCTTTCGTGCGTCTAAGGTTATCTATGGATGTCCACTCAATGGGTAAACCATTTCACCTCCTTTCCACTGAGATTACTCTGCAGATTGATTCATTTACAGTGTAGCAAAATCGTTATTTTTCCGCAATATTCATTTTTAAGAATTTGTTGGGGACCAGCGTAATTCTTTTAAAGCCGCCTAAGGGACTTTCATCCACGAGAAGCGGACACTCATAGATCTGTTCAAGCTTTTTGAACGTAAGGATTTCATCCGGAGCACCGATTCCTTCTACTTTCCCTCCTTTAAGAAGGAGCAAACAAGTGGCGTACATGGCTGCAAGGTTGATATCGTGGGAAACCATGACGATGGTAAGCCCTTTTTCCTTTCGCAATTTTTCCATGAGATCCATGATCCTTATCTGATGGGTGAGATCAAGGGATGCAGTGGGTTCATCCAGAAGCATGATGCCGGGTTCCTGACAGATTGCCCTGGCAATAAATACCCTCTGTCGTTCTCCGCCGCTCAACTGGTCCATTTTCCGATCCGCAAGACTCAAAACGCCGGTAAACTCCATGGCCTTCCTGGCCAGTTCAAGATCGTGGTCACGTTCCAACGCCAGAATGCCCAGGTGAGGGGAACGACCCATCAGGACAAGTTCCGTAACTGTAAAGGGAAAGTCTACAGGGGCCATCTGGGGTACAAGCGAGAGGGTTCTTGCCAGGGAGCGCCTGGAATAACTTTCCATGGGGTATCCCATAATCTGTAAGGAGCCCTTTTTGATTCTCAGGAGGTTTGCAATGATTTTGAGAAGTGTTGTTTTTCCTGAACCGTTCGGGCCTATGATGATGAAGAAATCTCCTTTATCTACCGAAAAAGAAAGATCTTTCAGGATGATTCGGTCTCCATAAAAAAAATTCACATTTCCGGCAACCACGGCGCTGTTCATCTTCGGGACCTCTTCAACAGAATGATGAAAAGTGGCGCTCCTATCATGGCTGTAATGACGCCCGCGGGCATTTCACCCTGGTCAGGAAGCGTTCTCGCCAGAAGGTCGCAGAAAACCATGTAGGTTCCTCCTCCCAGGATGCATGCAGGCGCCAGAACGCGGTGATCCGGTCCAAAAATAAGCCTGAGAAGGTGGGGCATAACCAATCCTACAAAGCCGATCGGACCACAATAGGAAACGGTGGCACTGACCATGAGAGAGGTTATCAGGAGGAGCACCGGCACTACGATTCGAATATTTACCCCCATGGATTGGGCCATTTCCTTCCCGATAAGGAGAAGGTTCATCTGGTTGGAGAAACAGAAAAGAAGCACGAAACAGGGGGCGAGTATGGCGGCAAGCATTCCAACTTGGCCAAGACTGATCATGGACAGGTCCCCCATGAGCCAAAAAATAATGTTGTGCAACCGAGCATCCTGCGTGATGGAAATCAGGAACATGATGAGAGCGGCGCAAAAGGAGTTTATCATCACGCCCGACAGGAGGAGGGAGTTGCTTTTAAGAATGCTCTTTCCGGAGGACATAAGGAAAAGCAAAAGGAGCGTTGCGATACTTCCCGCAAATGCGGTAAGGCTTACGCCTGGAAAACGGGAAAGTCCCGCAAGAATCCCCAGGATGGCGCCAATTCCTGAGCCGCTTGAAATTCCAAGGATATATGGCTCCGCCAGAGGATTCCTCAAAAGGGCCTGGAAGACCAGCCCCCCCATGGAGAGGGCTGCGCCCACAAGTGCCGCAAGAAGTACGCGGGGAAAACGAATCTGCCATATAATCGTATGCAGCATGGGGTCGCTTTCCCGTGAAGCGGCAAGGGAGAGTATGCCCTTTTTTATTCCCACGCCTGTGGAGCCCATCAAGATCCCCAAGAGCATGGATGCCGTAAGGAGGGCGACCAGGAAGACGGCTGTCCACAGAATTCTCTTTAAGAGACCGGATCCTTTCATGCTACTCCTTTTTTGGGAAAAGATCAGGATGAATCAAGGTCGCGAGAACCTCAAGGGCATCCACGAGACGGGGCGTGGGTCTGTCAAAAAGGTTGGAATCCACCACGTAAATACGATTATTCCTTATGGCGGGAATATCCGTCCATTTGGCCCATTCATCCTTTATCCGGGCAAACTGTTTGCCTCGGGCCATGGACGAGATGATGAAAACGTCTGGAGCCAGCATCAGGATCTGTTCCTGGCTAAAACGAGGGTAGGGCACCGGGCCTTCTGATACATTTGTCCCACCGGCAAGAGAGATTAGTTCATGGATGTGGGTTGGAGTCCCGGCCGATACCAACGGAGAAATTCCGATCTGGAAAAAGACACGCGGTTTATCTGACGCCTTTGCGACAATTGCTTTTACGTGACTTACCCTGGATTGCATCTCCCCTACGATGGTTTTCGCGCGGCCTTCGGCATGGATGATCCTGCCGATGCCGCTTATGGTTTTCATGACGGATTCCAGATTTTTGGGGTTTACCACATAGATCGGTATGTGCAAGTTTTCCAGTCTTTCTATGATTTTTATAGGATTTCCATCCTTGGTGGCAATGCAAAGATCCGGTTTCAATGAGACGATTTTTTCGAGATCAAGGTGAACATAGGAGCCAACGCTGGGAAGTTTGACCGCCTCGGGAGGAAAATCGCTGAACTGGGTGACCCCTTTCAGCCGACCTTCCTGGTTCAGGGCGAAAATAATTTCAGTGATGCTGGGCGCGAGAGAGACGATTCGTCTGGGGTCATCCGGTACGTTAACCTTCCGACCGAATTCATCAACCCATTGAGCGGCCCATCCCGGGGCCGGTGATATTGCCGAAAAATAGGCCAATGCAAAAAGAAAAATGAAAGGTTTGAAATAAGGATTTCTGAAGTGCAACCGCTTTGTGAAGAGGAATAAACAGCGGGGAATGCTTGATAAGTCAAGAATAGTCATTAATATAAATTCCCGGTGATCTATAAGAACTGCCCATGGGTTCGCTCAGCAGACGGGTGAATGCCCGATCGCAGGCGCAGGATTCTTCCTGATTGCATGAAATGGTAATCTCTTAGCAGACTTTTTTCAATCAGTTTTCTTATTTTAGCCTGTTCGGCCATTTCTGGAGGAAATGCCGGGAAACCTCTTTCTGAAACATGGTGAAATCACTTTTTTTGTTGCAATGCATTCTGTTATTGTGTATCTTTTTAAAAATTTTGCCTCAACTAAGCGAACTCCGGGTATGACTGAAAACATGAAGAAGCTTGAGGTGGAAATTGTTGCAAAGAGTTTTTGCTGAATTGCATAGACAAAATTAGTCCGTTTCCCATGAGGCATCTCGGCAAGTTGTTGGCCACTTCGGATGCCTTGTTTTCTTTGTTGGCGCTATTAGCAAGAGATAATTATGGAAAGCATTGCTGTTCATTTAAAGAATAAACCTGATGAATCAATATGTGTCGAATCCCTGCCTGCTTCCGAAGCACTCAAACGACTTGAGGTCGGCGGCCTTGACAGGGTTGTGGCCGTGAAAATAGACGGGCAAATTTGCGACCTCTCCACTCCCATCACATCGAACGCGGAACTTGATCCCGTATATGTGACCAGTGATGAAGGCATCCACATGCTTCGCCACAGTGCCTCCCATGTAATGGCCCTGGCTGTAAAGGAGCTCTTTCCGGGAGTAAAGGTCACCATAGGACCGGCCATTTCCGAAGGTTTCTACTACGATTTTGATTATGAAAGGCCTTTTAAAGAGGAAGATTTGAAAGGCATTGAAGAGAAAATGGAGGAGATTATACGGAAAGATCTCCCTTTTCTCCGAAAAGAGATGTCAAGCGGGAGCGCCATTGAATTTTTCACCGACCTGAAAGAGGAGTACAAGGTCGAGCTGATCAACGATCTGGGGGATGATAAGGTTTCGCTTTACACACAAGGGAGTTTTACAGACCTGTGCAGAGGACCTCACATTCCTTCCACAGGAATGATCAAGGCTTTTCATTTGACCAAAGTGGCCGGCGCATACTGGAGAGGGGATGAAAAGCGCTCCATGTTGAGCCGAATCTACGGTACGGCCTTTCCTGACAAAAAGAGTCTGAAGAAATATCTGACCCGATTAGAGGAGGCCAGAAAGCGGAATCATGTGAAGCTGGGGGGGCAGCTGGGTATTTTCAGTACCCACGAAGAAATCGGCGCCGGAATGATCGTGTGGCATCCGAAGGGTGCTATGCTCAGATATATCCTGGAGGATTTCGAGATAAAGGAACATCTCCGGAGAGGATATGATCTTGTACGGGGTCCTCAAATTCTCAAGACAGAATTATGGAAAAGATCCGGTCACTTCGATAACTATAGAGAGAACATGTATTTCACTGAGATTGATGAGATGTCCTATGGGATCAAACCTATGAACTGCCTCTCTCATATGCTCATCTATGGTTCCAGCCTCAGAAGTTACAGGGAACTTCCGAAAAGGTATTTTGAATTGGGGATCGTCCACCGCCATGAGCGTTCGGGCGTTTTGCACGGCCTTTTCCGGGTCAGGGAGTTTACGCAGGATGACGCCCACATTCTCTGCACGCCGGAACAGTTGGATGGTGAGATTAAAGGGGTCTTGCATTTCGTCAAGGAAGTAATGGCTATTTTCGGGTTCGAGTACAGTCTCGAGATAAGCACGCGTCCAGCGAAATCGATCGGCACGGATGAGGACTGGGAGCTTGCAACCAACGCCCTCATAAAGGCGATGCAGGATAATCATCTGGAATACGACATTAATGAGGGAGACGGGGCATTTTACGGTCCAAAAATTGATGTGAAATTGAAAGATGCCCTGGAAAGGGAATGGCAATGTGCCACCATTCAATGCGATTTTACCCTTCCTGAAAAATTTGATCTGACCTATATCGGGATGGATGGAGAAAAGCATCGGCCGGTAATGATCCACAGAGTCATTCTCGGGGCCATCGAGAGGTTCATCGGGGTTTTGATTGAGCATTATGCGGGGGCATTTCCCACATGGCTGTCGCCCGTTCAGGCCACCGTACTGACCGTTACCGACCGGAACATTCCCCATGGCGAAAGAGTCTTAAAAAGCCTGATGGATGCCGGCATTCGGGTAGAGGCTGATTTCAGAAATGAAAAATTAGGACACAAGGTGAGAGAGGCTCAGCTGAATAAAACGCCATACATGCTGATTATCGGCGACAGAGAAAGTGAAAGCGGCATGGTGACCCCCAGGAAGAGGACGGGTCAGAATCTTCCTTTCATGGATGAGAAAGGATTTATAGACCTTATTAATGAAGAGTGTGAACAAAGGAGGTAATAACCATAGGAAAGAAAGCAGATGAAGTGAGGGTGAATGAACAGATCCGCGCAAAGGTTGTACGGTTGATCTCGGCTGGCGGGGATCAATTAGGCATTGTCTCTGTCCGGGATGCATTGGATCTGGCTGAAAAGGATGGGTTGGACCTCGTTGAGGTGGCGCCCAATTCTGATCCACCGGTTTGCCGGATTATGGACTATGGCAAGTTCAGGTATGAAACGAGCAAGAAGGTGCAGGAGACCCGAAAAAAGAGCCGCGGCGGCCAGATGAAGGAGATCAAACTTCGACCCTATACAGAGGAACATGATTTGGGTTTCAAGATGAAGAACCTGAAGAAATTTCTGGAAAAAAAGCACAGGGTCAAGGTCACGGTCTTTTTCAGAGGACGCGAAATGGCCTTCATAAGCGCCGGGGAACAGCTTTTGAACAGGCTGGCAGAGGAACTTGCTGATGATGCAACAGTAGAGCAGCCGCCTACAAGGGAGGCCCGGAATAGAATGACTATGGTTGTTATCCCGAAATAGACCGTAGCGGTCCATTGTCCATTATTGTCAAGATCTTTCGGGAGTAAAACTGTGTTTCTTGAGACGGATCCACGGAAGTGGACCGTTTTTTGATTTTTATTGATTTACATTGATGTGCATGGAGGAATGTTATGCCGAAAATAAAAACGAATCGGGCTGCGGCAAAGCGATTCAAACTCACCGGATCAGGAAAAATCGCCAGAAACAAAGCCTATTCGAGCCATATCCTGACCAAGAAGAGTACGAAGCGAAAGCGAAATCTCAGAAAGTCGAGCCTTGTGGATTCCGCAAATTTGCGGCAGGTGAGAAGGCTGATCCCCTATGGCTGATGAGCCGGCGGGGGATGGACTGAGAGGTGAACAGGTGGGGGGTTGCTACCCCGAGTTTTTTCGGATCATCTGTTAAGAATGGGATTTTTTTGGATGAATCAGGCTTTTGTATAGATGAAGAGGGACAAAAATGCCAAGGGTAAAAAGAGGTTTTAAGGCCAGAAGAAGAAGAAATAAGGTTTTAAAGGCGGCAAAAGGATACCGTGGATCGCTGAGTAAACAGTTCACGGCCGCCCAGACAGCGGTGACAAGGGCCGGCGTATATGCCTATCGGGACAGAAAGGTCCGCAAGCGGGAATTCAGATCTCTGTGGATTGTCAGGATCAATGCAGCGGCAAGGGAGAACGGGTTGTCTTACAGTCGGATGATCGGAGGGCTCCAGAAGGCCGGTATTGAGTTGGATCGCAAGGTCCTGGCCGATATGGCGATCCATGATCCTGCCGGATTTTCGCGTCTGGCAGGAATGGTGGCTTGAAATCCCGGAACAGAAAGCTGGTCATTCAGATCTGTCATAGTGATTTTTTCTGCCCTCTTGTCTAAAGTTCGTACCTTCCAGAAAAGAGAATCTGATGAAAGACAAACTCCTGGAATTAGAAAAGCTTGCCATAAACAAGATAGAATCGATCAAGAATCCTCAGCAACTTGAGGAGTTCAGGGTGGAATATCTGGGCAAAAAAGGTAAGCTAACCTCTTTGATGAAACAGGTGGGTCGTTTAACGTCGGAGGAACGCCCGGAAGCGGGAAAACTTGCAAACCTGATAAAAATCAATCTTACGGAACGCTATGAGGCGGTTGAAAAAGTCCTCCTCACAGGGAAGGCGCCCGGGGAGTGCGCCTTTGACGTCACGTTGCCCGGGAGAAAGCCCGCGAGAGGGCATTTACACCCCGTCACCCTTGTTATTCAAGAGGTATGCAGGATTTTTTCCACGATGGGATTCCGGATTGTGAAAGGCCCTAACGTAGAACTGGACTATTACAATTTTGAGGCGCTCAACCTTCCGAAAGATCACCCCGCGCGCGATATGCAGGATACTTTCTACATATCCGACAATATTGTTCTTAGGACGCATACTTCTCCGATTCAGATCAGGACCATGGAGGCCCAAAGGCCCCCCGTGAGTATCATTGCCCCCGGAAAAGTATACCGGCGGGATTCAGATGTATCTCATACTCCCATGTTTCATCAGGTTGAAGGTCTCCTGGTGGATAAGAATGTCAGCTTCGGCGATTTAAAAGGGACCTTGACCGGATTTATTCACAAGATGTTCGGCAGTGAAACAAGCCTGCGGTTCCGACCAAGTTTTTTCCCTTTTACCGAACCCAGTGCGGAAGTAGATATCCGTTGCGTCATGTGCGGAGGCAAAGGCTGCAGAACCTGCTCAAATACAGGATGGTTGGAGATCCTGGGTTCAGGGATGGTCGATCCTGCGGTGTATCGTTTTGTGGATTATGATCCTGAAGTCTACTCGGGTTTTGCGTTTGGAATGGGCATGGAAAGGATCGCCATGCTCAGATACGGGATTGACGATATCCAGCTCTTTTTCAAGAATGAAACGAGGTTTCTGGAGCAGTTCTAATTAACCATGCCTGTACATCAAAATGGGTTTGACAACTGATCATGAAAGCAAGTTTACAATGGCTGAAAGAATATGTGCCGATTGATGTGAAACCGGAAGAACTTGGTGACCTTCTCACCATGGCAGGCCTGGAAATTGAGGGAATGGAAACCATTGGTGAGGGGTTTGAACAGGTAATTGTTTCCAGGATTTTGGAGGTGCGACGTCACCCCAATGCAGATCGGCTTTCTCTATGCATGGTGGATACAGGAAGAGACACCATACAGGTGGTTTGCGGTGCACCGAATGTGGAAGTAGGCGTGTTTTCACCTCTTGCGCTTCCAGGGGCAAAGCTTCCCGGCGGAGGAGTTATTAAGAAAGGCCGTATTCGCGGAGAGATGTCCGAAGGGATGCTTCTTGCGGAAGATGAACTGGGGCTGACCGGCGATCACAGTGGAATCATGATCCTCCCCGGCGCCTTGTCTTCAGGAACTCCTTTGGATAGCGTTCTTTCCGTCCCGGACACGGTTTTTGAGGTGAGCATTACGCCGAACCGTCCGGACTGCACCTGCATCATCGGAATCGCGAGGGAGATCGCCGCGGTTACCGGACAGACGCTAAGGCTGCCCGAAATTGTTTTCAAAGAGAATGAAACCGCCATCGACGATCTAACAAACGTTTCGATTCTGGATCCTCAAGGCTGTCCACGATATACCGCAGGTATGATTCAGGGAGTGAAACAGGGCGTCTCACCTTTCTGGATGCGATACAGGCTTTATCACTCAGGGGTCAGGAGCATCAACAATCTGGTTGATGTGACCAATTATGTGATGCTTGAGATGGGGCAGCCTCTCCATGCCTTTGATTATCACAGGCTTCGGGAAAACAGGATTGTTGTGAGGAGGGCGGAAACGGGCGAAGAATTTACGACGCTGGATGGTCAAAATCGAAAAATGAGCCCTGACATCCTGATGATCTGCGACGGAGAAAGACCGGTGGCCCTTGCCGGAATCATGGGAGGCCTGAACTCAGAGGTAGTCGAGGAAACCCGGGATCTCCTTATTGAAAGTGCCTTTTTTGATCCGGCTACCATCAGAAGAGGGTCCAAGTTTCTGGGATTGTCGACAGAGGCCTCCTATCGATTTGAAAGGGGCGCGGATGTCGGTGGCACGACGCGGGCCCTGAAGAGGGCCATGTCGCTGATCTCAGACCTGGCGGGGGGGAGTATTTCAAGCGGGATTATTGATAATTTTCCGGGAAGGACCGCTTCGCCAACCATTTCATTCCGTACGGAAAAGGCCAATGCTGCTTTGGGAATTTCCCTGACCAGAGAAATGATGAAGGGTATCCTGAAGTCTCTTGAGATGGAAGTAGAGGATCTCGGCGAAAATAGCCTGACGGTCAAACCCCCCTCATTCAGGGTGGATCTTCAGAGAGAGGTGGACCTCATAGAGGAAGTGGCGAGGCTCTACGGATTTGATAATATCCCGATAACCTTTCCGAGCATCCGGCCATCTGATGAAAAAGAGCCGCCTGAACTTCAGCTCAGAGACAGCATCAGACCGATCATGACAGGGCTGGGGTTTTCCGAAATCATCACCTACAGTTTTATCTCCCCGGATTCCATAGATCGTATGGGAGCGGACAAGAACAGCGATTTGAGGGCTTTGACGGTGATCATGAATCCGCTTTCCGCGGATCAATCGGTTCTCAGGACATCGCTCATTCCCGGCATTCTTGGCGCTGTCCGAACCAATTTCAATCGTGGTGAACGCAACTTGAAGCTTTTTGAGTGGGGAAAACTGTTTTTTCAAAAAGAAAAGGACAAACAGCCGATCGAAAATCTGCGTCTTACGGCAGTGATGACGGGTGCTTATGAGGGAAAGAAATGGTATAATAACGAAAGGCAGGTGGATTTTTACGACATAAAAGGGGCAGCGGAAGTTCTTTTGGAGGAAATGGGGCTTTCAGACCTGCATTTTGGAGGGGACGAAAAAGCCTGTGCGTTTGATCCGGAATATTCCTGCGAAATTGCCTATGAGGACAAAGTGGTCGGACGGTTGGGTAAATTGTCTTCACGGGTGATTGATGCCTATGACCTGAGGGAAGAAAACATTTTTATCTTTGAGTTGGATATCGAAACGCTTTTGACTGTTCAAGGCGTAGAAAGAAAATTCCGGCCTTTTGCTAAATATCCCGCGGTATTCAGGGATATTTCCATCCTTCTGGATCGTCGCATTGAAAGTTCCCGGATTGTCGATGCGATCATACGGCAAGGTCGCGGTTTGACGGAATCTGTTGATATTTTTGACCTTTACGAAGGAAACAAAATTGCCGCTTCGGAAAAGGCGGTGGCCTTAAGGATCTGTTACCGATCGGAGAGCCGAACCCTTGGCGGCGATGAGATCAATCGCCTGCATGATTCTATCGTTGAAGCGGTAAGATTGGAGACAGGAGGCAGGTTGAGGGAGGGGTGATTTTATGGGCCTGATTCCCGATGATAAGCGATATTTTCGTATCGGAGAGGCGAGCCGGATCGTCGGCGTTGAGCCTTACGTCCTTCGATATTGGGAAACTGAGTTTACACAGCTCAAACCATGCAGAGCGGATTCCAATCAGAGGACCTATCAGAAAAAAGATCTGGAGGCCCTCCTCTCCATTAAAAAGCTCCTCTATGACGAAAAAATGACCATTGAAGGCGCCAGGCAGTGTCTCAAACGACAGGCTTCAGCAACAATATTCGGGGGACATGGCAGCTCCAATACCGATGAAATAAAAGAGGCTCTTTATGAAATACTGGAGCTGTTGCGGTAGTAACAAGAGCGGGTCTTTTTTAAGCTCGTACGATTCCCTGTTGTCAACACCCAGAGAGCTTATCCATCTCAGTGTTTTGCCTTATTGATTTTATCTCTGAAAACTCCCGATGTTTTAAAAACGACAACCCTTCTCGCCCTAAGTTGAAGATCTTCCGTCGTCTGGGGATTTCTTCCCCTCCTTGCGGATTTTTCCTTCACCAAGAATTTTCCGAAGCCGCTTATCAGCAGGTCTTCCCCGTCTGCCAGAGTACGCTTGATGATCTCAAGCAATCCTTCTGTAACAATGCGAGAGCTGCTTTTGCTGAGACCGACCTGATGATATACTGTATCTATAATTGCTTCTTTTGTGAGCGCCAATTTCTATCCTCCTGGTGGCTAAAGGGATTGGAATGATTTATTTCAAAATTCTAATTCTTAAAAGAATAAAACAAACGTATGGGCGAGCGGTTTACGATTGTCGGAATCTTGTCCAATATATCCAGCTTCTTAGGGAAATATGGCTTATGGCGGCTGGTGTGTCAAGTATTTTTTATTTCTTTGAACTTTCTTTTTAGTTCTTCGTTTACTACATCGGGTACAAGCCCGCTGACATCCCCTCCAAAACTTGCAGCTTCCTTAATAATGGTGGAGCTTGTATAAAACCATTTGTAGTCAGTCATCAAAAAGATGGACTGTACGTCGCGATTCAGCTTTCTGTTCATGAGGGCCATCTGAAATTCATATTCAAAATCGGAAAGAGCGCGAAGGCCCCTTAAGATGACGTTGGACTCTTTTGAAACAACATAATCTACCAGTAGCCCGTCAAACGTATCAATTCTGACATGGGACTGATCAGGGACAGCTTGCTCAATCATTTTTATCCTTTCCTCTACCGTAAAGAGAGGAATTTTTTTGGGATTGTTCAAAATAGCAATGATCAGGTTGTCAAATATTTCCAGCGCACGGGTTACGATGCTCAGATGCCCATTGGTAACGGGATCAAAAAATCCTGGGTAAATAGCTGTTTTATTTATCATTGGGTTCCTCGTAAAGGTAGATGCTTATCCTGGTGTCACCATATGTCCTTGCCTTAATTATTGTGAAATCGCCGACGGCAGGAGGCAGCTTCCTGTTTTTGCCCGTTTCCGCGACAGCCCTGGCGCCGGGGATAACGCAACCCTTCAGGGCAATCTGTTCCAATAAATCAGGAATCAGGTCGTCCTGATAGGGTGGATCAAGGAATACAATGCCGAATTGTTCCCCTGCGATACCTCGGGACCGGGGAAGACCTGACGTCAGGTCTTCTTGCAAAACGATTCCCTGATTTTCAAAGCCGGTTTGGCGAAGGTTCTTTCGTATCAGGTTTATGGACTGTTGGGATTTATCCACAAGAACGGCATGGGAGGCCCCTCTGCTCAATGACTCGATGGCCAGGCTTCCTGTTCCGGCGAATAAATCAAGAACGCTTAGATCGGAAAGATCCTGTCCCAGAAGGTTGAAAACGGCCTCCCTCACACGATCTGAGGTTGGCCGGATCTGGAAACCTTTTCCGGTTTCTATGCGGCGGCCTCTTGCCTGTCCTCCCGTGATTCTCATCATACGGAGCCTTCAATGTCCCGATTCCGATGCTTCACTGAAGATAGCCGATGATGGTCTCTCCGGCTATGACTTTTTGCCCCTTTTTAACGGTAACTTTTGTGCTATTCGGCAGGAACACTTCAAGCCTGGAACCAAAGCGGATCAATCCAAATCTTTGTCCCTTGTAGACGCGGTCTCCTTCCGCTATCCAACAGACAATCCGTCTCGCAATGAGACCCGCAATCTGAATAACCACGATCTCTTGTGCATCGGGTGTTCGCAATGTTACGCGATTGTTTTCATTTTGTTCAGAAGCCTTGTCAAGATTTGCTGAAAAAAATTTCCCTGCGTGGTAATCAATTTTTATGACGGAGCCTTCCACAGGCATCCGATTTACATGTACATTAAATACCGACATGAAGATGCTGATTTTTAAAGCGGGTGCAGCCAGGGGGTTGTTGGAGTGATCGACCGGCTCTACCGACAATATTCTGCCATCGGCAGGGGAGAGTGCCGCATGGGGGATGGTCGGTTGTTCTCGCTCGGGATCTCTGAAAAAGAACACAATAAAAAGGGTGATGAGCAAGCCTATCGCGAAAAAGACGGAATGCCCAAGAAACAGAAAAAGCAAAGTCAAACCGGAGCTGATTCCAATGAAGGGAAAGCCTTCTTTTGCTACGGGAAATCGATTGTTTACCCGGGACTTGTCCAATTCAAATGCTCTCCTGAAGAGGGGTAAGAAGCGCGTAATAAAGCGTAACGATGCAATGATTCGGCGAACTCTAAAAGTACGGCTGGATCCTATCCGTTTTGTTCTACAATGTCAATGGCGGAGCAAAGGCATTTGACCTGATATCAGGTGGCCTGAGGTATATGGGTTCGATTCCATACGGATCATCCATGTCATTCCGGATGAGCCTTCTTAGACCTATTGCTCCAACTGAAGACGCCCTCAGGTTCCAGAATTGAGCAGGCGCCAAAATGAGCGCGGTTCCGGTTTTACTTCCGAACGCAGGCGCCTGCTCTTCAAAATTATCCCCTATGATGAAAGCCGGTTCCCGAACCATTGAAACCAAATCAGTTAGTTTGATTGAAATGGCCTCTTGTTGCCTTTTGAGCTGATGATCGTCCGTCAGAATAAATGTTGCCGTGAAGATTTCTCCCTTTCGTGAACGGAGAAGAGGGATGACCGGGGATTTTGCAAATGGGATCTGCGAGGCCAGGGCTTCGAGGCTGGAGACGCCTGCAAGAGGAATTTGAAGGGCGTGACAAAGCCCCTTTGCAAGGGAAATACCTATTCGCAGCCCCGTGAAACTGCCCGGCCCGGTTGCTACGGCGATACCTGACAGATCACCGGTCCGGGTGTCTGAAAGGGAAAGAAGGCGATCAAATGCTGGCATCAGGCTGCCGAAATTGCCTTTTTTTCTGAACATCACCTGTTCCGCCACAATGGCGCCATCTTTTTTTAAAAGGGCAAGGCTGAACTGAAGCGTAGAGGTGTTGATAGCAAGAATCATTTAAACAAGCACTTATTCAAAGAACCGGGTTACATCGTTGTAGATAACGACGATCATAAAAAGGACGAGGAGACTGATGCCTATTTTCTGGGCCAGTTCGCGCCCTTTCACGTTAAGGGGCTTTCCCATGATTAATTCAATCAGCAGGAAGAAAATGACGCCGCCATCTAAAACAGGAATCGGCAGCAGGTTTAAGATTCCCAGATTCACACTGATGATTGCCATAAAGGGAATCAGGTAGGTCCAGTTTTCCTGGGCCAGCTGACCGGTCATTTGGCCGATAAAGATAGGTCCCCCTACGGTTTTGAGAGGAATTACCCGTTCGATAAGTTTTACGATGGTCAGAAAAGTGAGACTGGTGATTTCCCAGGTCTTCGCGAAACCGGTTCCAACAGCTTTCAGGGGGGTATAGTAAATCACCTTGAAGTTGCCTGACGCCACAATGCCGATAAGCGGGGTCTTTACGTTTTCTCCGAAAATGTTCTTGGTAACGCTTATTTCGGGAGTCAAACTGACGGTCTTGCGTTCGTTATTGCGCGTTATCGTCATTTCGACGGGCTCCCCCGTATTTTTCTCGATCAAGTCTTTTATTTCCGGCCAGGTCTCCGTCCGTTGGCCGTTAATGGCAACAATCAGATCGCCTTTGAGCAGCCCGGCTGTGTATGCCGGTGAATCTTTTTTCACTTCTCCGATTTCCGGGGAGAGAACGTGATTGCCCGCGAAAATGTAAAACACGCAGAATGTGAAAAGGGCTAAGACCAGGTTAAACACCGGTCCGGCGGCAACGATAGCGATTCTCTGACCGACCGGTTTATGACTGTACGATCTTTTTTCTTCTTCGAGACTGATGGGTTCATCATCCTCCTCATTCTCTCCCAACATTTTCACATATCCTCCCAACGGGAGAAGGGAGATAATGTAGTCGGTTTCTCCTATCTTCTTTCCTATGAGCTTAGGGCCAAAACCGAGAGAAAACTTGAGAACCTTTACTCCAAAAGCCTTGGCAACAAGAAAATGACCCAGTTCATGGACAAAAATCAATATGCCGAGAACCACCACAAAAGGGAAAATGTAATAGGCCAGGATATGTATGGATTGATCTAAATGCATTTTATAACTCCGAATTCAGCCCTCAAACAGGCAAAGGCCCCACGAGCTCTTCCAGGTGTTCTCTGGTTTTCCGCCTTGACCATCCATCTGCTTCCACAACCACCTCAATGTTGGTAACGGGCATCGCGTTGTGGATCTCCATGGTTTTTTCAATTAGGGCCGGGATATCCAGGAAACCGATCCGGCCTTTCAGAAAAGCCTCTACGGCAATCTCATTGGAACCGTTGAGGACCGCCGGCATGGTGCCTCCGATTTTTGCGGCTTCGAGGGCGAGGGCAAGGCATCTGAAACGCGACATGTCCGGTTTTTGAAATTGAAGGTCTCCAGCCGTCAAGAGGTCCAACGGGGAAAGATGGTTTCTAAGATGGTGAGGATAAGACAACGCATAAGAGATGGGTATCGTCATATCGGGAACGCCCATCTGGGCAATAATGGACCCATCCACATATTCCGCCATGGAATGGATGATGCTCTGGGGGTGTATAAGGACTCCTATCTTTTCCATCGGCAGATCAAATAACCATTTTGCTTCTATGACTTCCAGGCCCTTATTCATCAATGTGGCCGAATCTATGGTTATTTTTGGACCCATGCTCCAATTGGGATGATTGAGGGCCTTGGCCGCAGTCATCCCGCGCATTTCATCGAGCGATAGATTTCTGAAAGGACCTCCCGAGGCTGTCAGGATGATCCTCTTGAGATCCGTCCTCGGATGACCTTGCAGGGATTGCAGTATGGCGCTGTGTTCACTGTCCACGGGAAGGATGGACACTCCGCGCTTTTGTGCCTCGTCCATGACAAGACCCCCGGCCATGACCATGGTCTCCTTATTGGCGAGGGCAATATTCTTCCCTGATACGATGGCTTCAAAGGTGGGTATCAGGCCTGCTGCACCGGTCATGGCGGAAATGACCGTGTCGGTCCCCTCCATGGCTGCGATCTGTTTATACCCGTTTTCTCCAAAAAAGATGTTTGGGCCGGGTTCCTTCCCCAATTTTGTTTTGAGCCTTTCGGCAAGAGACTCGTCCAGTACGGCAACGGCTACCGGCTTGAATTCTTTGATTTGCCTAAGAAGGAGCCCAATGTTTTTGGCGGCGGAAAGGGCTGTCACCCTGTATTTCTCAGGATGTTGTTTTATTACCCTGAGTGCGCTGACCCCTATGGATCCGGTGGAGCCTAATATCGTTATATTTTTCATGGTAAAAGAAGGTATCCAAAAAGAACGGGTGTGGCAAACAAAAGGCCGTCAATTCTATCAAGAATTCCTCCATGTCCTGGAAGAATGGAACCGGAATCCTTGATGCCGTGGTTTCTTTTTAAAAGGGACTCTGACAAATCACCGATCTGACCTATTGCAGAAAGCAGAAGGGTAAGAAGAATGATCCCCGCATCCAATGGGTGGAGACGGAAAACAAGCAAAAACAAAAAGGCGGCCACCGCGCTGCTGACCAACCCGCCAATGGCTCCTTCCCAGGATTTTCCGGGGCTTACTACTTTGTGGAGCTTATGTTTTCCAAACTGCCTCCCAAAATAAAAGGCGCCCGTATCGCTTGCGAAGATGACCGTTAAAAGAAAAAATACCCAGATGTTCCCATTTGGGCGGAAATTGATTAATGCCAGCATGGCAAGGGGCAGGGCGACGTATACAGGCCCCAAAACCGCCCGTCCAATTTCCGCCGTCAGCTCTTTCCCGGGAGTCGGTTTATGCATCATCAGCCAGCCCATTGGAAGAAAAACCCACAGCACAATGATGATCGGTATAAACAAGGCCTGCCTTACATATATTACAGCAAAAAGAAGAAAGATCAAAAGGGAATTGCCGCACAGGATGAACTTTGATGTTCCCTCTCCGGTTATGCCGCAAAATTCGATGAAGGATACGATAGCCGCCCCGCACAAAAGGGCGTCAAACAGCCACCCGGGGCCAAAGCCGATGATATAAATCAATATGGGAATGGCGATCAGGGCCGTGAGCCAACGTTTCAAATGCATTCTCTGCCTGCTTCTCTAATTTGTTCCGTCTTCCCCTTATTTATTGGTACTTCTCCGAATCTTCTTTCCCGACGCTGGTAGTCTTCAAGAGCCCGGAGGTATTCCTCTTTGCCGAAATCAGGCCACAGAGTGGATGTTATGTAAATCTCCGCGTAGGAAAGCTGCCACAATAGAAAATTGCTGATTCGATATTCCCCGCTTGTTCGAATAAGAAAATCCGGGTCGGGCATTTCCGCGGTGTACAGGCAACTGGAAATGAGGTTTTCATCGATTGCTTCAACGGTCTTATCCCCATTTTTTACCATACGCGCGATCTTTTTGCATGCATCCACCATTTCCTGACGGCTTCCGTAGCTTAAAGCCAAAGTGAGAGTCATCCCGGTGTTGTGGGCGGTTTTTTCTATGGTGTCAAGAAGGGTCTCTCTGGTATCCGGCGGGATATTCTCCGTTCGACCGATTGTCTTCAGCCTGATCTCGTTTTCAAGCATTTCATTTAACTCATTTTTCAGAAAACGCTTCAGCAGCTTCATGAGAGCCTGGACTTCAAGTCGCGGTCTTTTCCAGTTCTCTTGGGAGAAGGCATACAATGTCAACCACTTAATCCCCATTTCTCGGCTTGCGGTTACAATCTCCCTAACGGCTTCCGCGCCTTTCTGGTGTCCTCTCACGCGCTGGAATCCCTTTTTCTTCGCCCACCTGCCATTTCCGTCCATAATAATGGCTACATGTTTCGGTATTCTTGTACTGTCGATTGACATCCTTATCCCGTTTCAAGGTTCAAGAGTTCACTGCGATGGAAAGACTGGAGGGTAGCGGTATGGGAGAACCGGTGGTTGGAAGTTTCGGAATCTGAACGATTCAGAATTCCATAATCTCCTTTTCTTTGTTTGCAGTAATCTCGTCGATCTTTTTTATGAATTCATCGGTCAGCTTCTGGACGTCGTCCTGAGACTTGAAAAATTCGTCTTCGGAGATTTCCTTTTCATTTTTCAGTTCTTTCAACATATCGTTGGCTTCCCGTCGAAGACCACGAATGGAGATTTTGCTTTCTTCGGCCATCTTCTTTGCGAGTTTTGCAAGTTCCTTCCGTCTTTCCTCCGTTAGTGGGGGAATGGAAATCCGGATGATTTTTCCGTCGTTTGCGGGGGTCAAACCGAGATCCGACTTCAGGATACACTTCTCTACATTTCCAATGATACTTTGATCCCAGGGTTGTATGGTAATAAGACGACTCTCGGGAACCGAGATTGTCGCAACCTGCTCAATGGGCATCAAGGCTCCGTAACATTCCACTTTCAACCCATCCAGGAGTGCCGTGGATGCCCTTCCTGTCCGAATTCTCTTGAATTCCCTTTCAAGGGCGCCGGCCCCTTTTTTCATTTTTTCACGCTGTTCAGAAAGTATTTCATCTTTCATGACCGATCTCCTGAAACCATGATAATGAACGGGGGCCGCAACCCCCTTTTAAATCCTCTGTCAGAACCGGAAAAGATCCATATTTTCCGGTTCTGAAATCTCTCAGCTGTCGGATTCTCCCAGTTGGAATCTGGCGAATCTTCGTACGACAATGTTCTCCCCTGTTTTGGCTATCAGCTCATTGAGAAGGTCCTGGATAGTGATGTCAGGGTTCTTAACAAAAGGCTGCTCCAGAAGACAGACTTCCGAGTAGAATTTTTTCAACTTTCCTTCCACGATTTTTTCAATGACTTTTTCAGGCTTCCCGGAGGTCTTTGCCTGGGAGGCGTAGATCTCTTTTTCCTTTTCCAGGATTTCCGCCGGGATCGCCTCGCGGTCAACGGCTATGGGATTGGAAGCCGCAATTTGAAGAGCCAGGTCCTTCACAAATTCTGTGAAGTCATCCGTTTTCCCTGTAAAATCGGTTTCACAATTGGCTTCCACCAGGACTCCGATTTTCCCCCCGGCGTGTATGTAGGACTGAACCTGTCCTTCCGAAGCAGTCCTTCCTCCACGCTTTTTTGCGGTAGCGATGCCTTTCTTTCTCAGATGGTCGATCGCTTTGCCGATATCTCCATTACACTCTGTAAGCGCGGCTTTACAGTCCATAATGCCAACGCCTGTTTTTTCTCTCAGATCTTTGATTAATGAAGCAGTAACAGTCATGTGGTCATCCCTTTCTGTCGAATCAATTGAGGATCGGTCCCAACAGTTTCCACATCCAGCCGGGTCCTGTCGGGAAAACAATCCGGTTCTTTGTATCATTGTCCATTCACATAGTTGAAGGATTGTATTTATTAAGCATTGGATGAGGAGTCTTCAACCTGTACGCTGTCCTCTTCGATTGCTCCTTTTCGGGGCAGTACGATAACTTCCGGGCCTCCGGTCCCTCCCTCATCAGAGGGGGCAGGAGTTTCTACAGCGGTTTCCTGCTCTTTTTGGAGTCTGGTTTCTTCTATGAGTCGCTGTTCGGCAAATTCATGCCCTTCGATGCAGGCATCAGCAATTTTGGAACATATAAGCCTGATGGCGCGGATGGCATCATCGTTTCCGGGAATTACAAAATCTATCTCGTCAGGGTCGCAGTTGGAGTCCGCTATGGCAACTACTGGAATTCCAAGTTTTCTGGCTTCTTTTACGGCTATTCTTTCTCTTCTGGGATCCACGACAAAGACCGCGCCGGGAATTTCATCCATGTTTTTGATGCCGCCCAGGTTTTTCTCCAGTTTAATAAGTTCTTTTTCCATCTTGAGGATTTCTTTTTTCGTATAACGGTTGATGGAACCGTCTTCTTTCATCCTTTCGAGCTCTTTCAGGCGGGCAATGCTCTTTTTAATGGTCTGGAAATTGGTGAGGGTCCCCCCAAGCCAACGATTTACCACATAGAACATGCCGCAGCGTTCGCTTTCCTCTACAACCGAATCATGCCCCTGCTTTTTTGTGCCCACAAATAGAACCGGATAGCCATCGGCCACGGTCTTGCTGATGAAATTGTATGCGGTCTTTATCAACCTTACCGTCTTTTGAAGATCGATGATATGAATTCCATTCCTTGCGCCAAAAATGTACGGTTTCATTTTTGGATTCCAACGCCTTGTCTGGTGACCAAAATGAACGCCTGCTTCAAGTAGTTGCTTCATGCTGATAACTGCCATCTGTATCCTCCTTGGATTTCGAGACCTTATCCTGTGGTCTCTTGCCGGTTAAACCTCGGTTCGGAGTGTCCTAAATCCCTTAAAAGGGCACCTGGCAACCATCCGAACCTGTGACGTTACGGGAAAATAGGTGCTTGAGCAAATTTCCCCAACCTGTTATGATTCCAGTGTGCAATTCCGACTGTGTTGCCGCTTCAGCCTTTGTTCTTTAGAAAACCAAGGCCCGAAATACACAGGACTGCGGCATCGATGTCACACTGACGTAAAAATTTCATAAACGTGTATTTGTAGTGCCTTTTTGAATGAATTGCAAGCAAAAAAAGGGGCCATCATGGATGAAGATACCAAAAGCGGTTTGAAAAAGCTTGTTGAAGACGCCGAGGCAGGAATCGCAAAATCGATTTTGCGATGGAAATATAAAAGAGAAGGCCGTATGACGCCGTCTGAAGAGGTTATGGAGGCTAGATCCCGCCTGGCGGCCGATACGGCTCAGGACGTTCTGTCAAAATCAGGCAAGACAATTTGGAATGATTTGAAAAAGATTTATATGAAAGAGGGACGGAATGGGGAGGATTCCACAAAGTGAGAAACAACAAGGTGTTACATGGTGTCAGGGCTATTCTTGATGCAAAAGAGAAGGAAAGGCTTTCTCCCTGGGCGTGTCCCAGCACAAGCGCAGTACGGGAAAGAGAGGAAGAAACGCTTGAAAAGGGGCACCGACAGCATTTCTCCGTGGATTCGGATCGCATCCTGCATTCCCTTTCGTACTCAAGATACATCGATAAAACACAGGTGTTTTACCTTATAAAGAATGATCATATCACCCACCGCGTTCTTCACGTTCAGCTTGTTTCAAAGATAGGAAGGACCATTGGACGAATATTGGGCCTGAATGAGGATCTTATTGAGGCGATATCCCTCGGGCACGATATCGGGCATGCCCCTTTTGGCCATGATGGGGAAAAATTTTTATCAGAACTGTGTGAATCGTATGGCGCCGGACCGTTTTTGCACAACATTCAAAGTGTACACTCTCTTCAGAGCATTGAAAGAAAAGGAAGAGGGTGGAATCTGAGTTTGCAGGTACTGGACGGGATACTGTGTCATGACGGAGAGCTTCACTCGCAGTCTCTTGCGCCTGCAGGGCGTAAGAATTTTGAAACCCTTTACCATGAAATGAAAAAGAAGAAGGAAGATTCGACCACCAACCTGTACCCCATGACACTGGAGGGATGTGTGGTCAGGATGGCCGATACCATCAGTTATATCGGCCGGGATATCGAGGATGCGATACGACTGGGATTGATTAGCAGAAAAGATATTCCCAAGGAATGCAGTGAGATTCTGGGTGCCACCAATGGTACGATTGTATACACACTGGTGGAAGATCTGGTTTCCAACAGCTTTGAAGAGCCTTTCCTGAAGTTCAGCGATCAGGTTGGAGAGGCTTTGAAGATATTGAAGAAATTCAACGAAGACCGCATTTACAAAAACAACAGGGTAAAGGAGCAGATTGATAAGATCGGGCTCATGTTTAAACTGCTGTTTGAACGGTTTTACCAGGATCTTGAAACCGGCAAGGAACATTCCGATATTTACAGTGGATTTCTGAAGGGCATGCGGACGGATTATGTGGAAAATGTCCCCATTGCAGGCATTGTGAGGGATTTTATTGCAGGTATGACCGATGAGTACTTTTTGGGCCAATGCCATAAGAATTTGATACCCGGCATGAGGTACGGTCTCATGGGAAGTTCGCTCCCGTGAGAATTTTGGTGTCATGTGGGCAAAACATGTTGACAAAAAAATCATGACCGAGTAATGCTATATCCGAATTACGAAAAAGACTTGCGGGAAAACCTACGTTTTTGTGTGAATTTACGTAATGCATCTGTCTTTTCAAGTGTAAGAAAAACACCTCAATATAGAAAACTATGAAAGACAAAATAGGCACGGATTGAGGATTCGTGTTTCAAGGGATGGCAGCAGTCTGGTTTCATTGTCATTTATGGTTTAGCCTCTTCGAATTTTAAGGAACCTGTTCAATCACTATGATCATTCCTTATCCTCTTAATTTTACGCAAAAAATATTTTCAGAAAAAAACCCTGATCAGAACAGGCGACTCTTCTCTCGGAGATTTACCGAGCATATCTGAAGTTGTCCGCAGGGCATGCTTTGCGGTATTTTATAATGCAGTAACCATCATAGACCATCATAGAATAATATCTGGAGGCCCGCGACTATGAATCAGGTTGGGGAAATTAAAGAAGGCGATGTCATCCTGAAGCTTGAAGACGTTCATATGTCCTTTGGCAAGGTGGCTGCCTTATCAGGAGTAAACCTGGAAGTCAGAAAAGGTGAGATTCATTCGATTATAGGTCCCAATGGTTCTGGAAAAACGGTTATGATGAACTGTATTAACGGTCTTTACAAGCCGCAGCAAGGCAACATTTTCTTTAAAGGCCAGAAAGTGAATCATTTGCGGCCATACAAAAGGGCTGAGCTGGGAATTTCAAGGACTTTTCAAAAACTTGAGCTTTTCGGTGGAATGACGGTCCTTGACAACATCCGACTTGGAAGACATGTTCACCTCAGGAGCGGCATTCTAAGCGGGTCTATTTATGTGGGGAAGACGAAGAAGGAAGAGCTTTCTTCCCGCAATTTTATCGAGGAAGAGATTATAGATCTGTTGGAGATCGAAAGCATTCGTGACAAGCCGGCTCACATGCTCCCTTATGGTTTGCAAAAACGGGTCGAGCTGGGTCGTGCCCTTGCGCTGAATCCTGAACTAATCCTGCTGGATGAGCCGTTGGCCGGTCTGAACCTGGAAGAGGTGGAGGATATGGCCCGTTTTATATTGGACATCAATGAGGAGGAGCGTTGGAAGATTACCTGTATTCTGGTGGAACACGATATGGGTGTTGTAATGGACATATCGCACAAGGTGAATGTCTTGAACTTCGGCAACCAGATCATGGATGGAACTCCCGAGGCGGTTCAGGCCAACCCAGCTGTGATAAAGGCCTATTTGGGTGAAGATGATCTTTATTCCACAAGGAGGTAGAACTAGAAATGAAAGGATCCGGGATTGAGATCACCAAAGAGCTCACGATTCCCAAGCTCTTTCTGAGCCAATGCAGAAAATATGGCGATAAAAAGGTAGCCATGAGGGAGAAGGAGTTTGGCATATGGATCCCCTTTACCTGGCAGGATTATTATGAAAACGTCAAATATCTCTGTCTCGGGATGGTCAGCCTTGGTTTAAAGCGCGGGGACAAGGTGGCCATGATCGGAGACAATCGTCCGGAAGGCCTCTGGGCCGAAATGGCCGCCATGTGCGCCGGCGCCATTGGGGTCTGGCTATTCCAGGACTGCATGATGGATGAAGTCAAATATATCATCGATCATTCGGATTCAAAGATATTTGTTGGAGAAACGCAGGAGGAGGTGGACAAGGCCCTTGCTATCAAAGATGAGTGTCCCAAGCTGGACATTATTATGTGGGATGATCCTAAAGGGATGAGGAATTACCATCAGGATTTCCTTATCAGCGTGAAAAGAGTTCAGAAACTGGGCAGGGAGCTTGATAGGGAGAAACCGGACCTGTTTGAAAGCATGATCAATGAAGCTCATGGCGACGATATCTGTCTTCTTTTCTACACATCGGGCACCACGGCCCTTCCCAAGGGTGCGCTCCTCTCTCACTGGAATATGCTGACTATGGGACACAACCTCATGGCCGTCGATCCCTGTTATGATACGGATGATTTTGTTTCCTATCTCCCCTTTGCATGGATCGGGGAGCAGATGATGTCCATATCGTGCGGCCTTCAGATGGGGTATACGATTAATTTTCCTGAAGGACCCGATCTGGCACAGGAAAATATCAGGGAGATCGGCCCCCATGTGATGTTTGCCCCACCGAGAATGTATGAAGGGATGACCCGTCAGGTGCAGGTGAAATATATTGATTCCACCTGGATCAAACGTAAGATGTATGAATTCGGCATTAAGGTGGGATACAAGGTCGCCGGTCTGAAATTTGAAAAAAAACCGGTTTCGGTGGCCCTGAAGTTCCTGAACTGGATTGCCTCCATAACCATGCAGAAAAAGCTGAAAGATCACCTCGGCATGTCGAGGCTCAGGCACTGTTATACGGGGGGCGCCGCCATGGGACCGGACCATTTCAAGTTCTTTCACGCTCTCGGAGTCAACCTGAAGCAGATATACGGTCAGACGGAAGTGGCCGGTATTTCCATCGTTCATAGAGACGGCGATATCAAATTCGACACGGTTGGAACTCCCATTCCGGAAACCGAAATCAAGATCACGGAAGAAGGGGAGATTCTCACCAAGAGTCCCTCCGTCTTTCAGGGGTATTACAAGAATGACGAGGCCACCAAAAAAACCCTGGTGGACGGCTGGCTCTATTCGGGAGACAGGGGATTTATTGACGAAGACGGTCACCTGGTGGTATTTGACCGATCCAAAGACGTGATGACTCTGAATGATGGAAGACCGTTTTCCCCCCAGTATCTTGAGACCAGGTTGAAATTCAGCCCCTTTGTAGGGGAAGTCTGGGCTATCGGAGACAAGAGGGAATTTATCTCGGCCGTCATGTGCGTTGACTATGCGGTGGTAGGGAAATGGGCCGACGACAAGAAGCTCAATTATACCAGTTATCCGGAACTGTCCCAGAAACCGGAAGTTTACGAACTGGTCAAAAAGCAGATTCAGGAAGCAAACAAGGACCTTCCGGAGCCGGCCAGGATACGCAAGTTCGTGAACCTCTATAAGGTATTTGACGCAGACGACGAGGAACTTACAAGGACATCAAAACTGAAACGGGCATTTGTGGAAAACAGGTATAAAGACATCGTGAACGCTCTTTATTCCGATGTGGATGTGGTCCATATGGATACCACCATAACCTATGAAGATGGAAGGGAACAGCGCATCAAGATCGACCTGCACATCGAAAAGATCGAGGCGTGACAAAGCTTACTTGAAAAGGGAGGGAAGGGATGGAGCTCTTTTTTATGACCTTGACCACAGGGATTATGGTGGGCGGCATTTATGCCTTAGTGGCTCTGGGATGGGTGTTGATCTATAAATGTTCAGGCGTTCTTAACCTGGCCATGGGGGAACTGACGCTGGTAGGAGCCTATGTGACCTGGTCATTTTATAATGCGGGCGTCCCTTTTGTCCTCGCGGTGTTTCTTACTCTTGGCGTAGGCATTATCCTGGGGATTCTCACCGAGCGTATCTTCTTGGATAAACTTATCGGGGAGCCTATTTTAGCCGTCATCATGGTAACGGTGGGTCTTTCCTTTTTTCTGAAGGGCCTCGTCGGGTTTATCTATGGCACGGATACGAGGGTCTATACCCCGCCTGTTTTCGAGCTAAAACCGATCACCATCGGCATTCTCAAGGTCTCTCCCGTATATTTGTGGTCCTTCATTCTCTCCATTGTCCTTCTTGTAGTATTTATGCTTTTTTTCAAATACACCCGATGGGGTCTTTCCATGCAGGCCACGGCCGATGATGAAACAGCCGCCCTTTCCCTTGGTGTAAGCGCCCGTTTCGTGTATGCGGCTGCTTGGGCAATCGCCTTCATGAGCGCCGGTGTAGGGGGAGCGCTTTTGGGGAATATTAACGGGATCAATACTTCCGTGGGGTACCTGGGGCTTCTTGTGTTGCCCGCGGTGGTACTCGGCGGGCTCAATTCCGTGCCTGGCGCCATTGTCGGGGGGATGGCCATCGGGCTTCTCCAGAATTTTTCCGGGACCTATCTGGATCAATTCTTCCCTGGAGGGGTAAAGGAAATCGTTCCTTTTGTGTTTATGGCGGTTTTTCTTCTTTTCAAACCTTACGGTCTATGGGGCTGGGAACGGATTGAACGGGTATAGGGGGGGTGAAATTTGGAATGCGGAGTGCCCGAACGGCGGAGGCATGAAGTAGATCCGCAATCCACGGTCCGTACTCTAAAATAGCTCACGGGGGGTATTTCATGTCCAATGTTTGGTTGCCATGTGGTGATTATCATCAGAACTATGCGGAAGATCAGGGCTGGTGGCAGACTGCATTTCTTAAATCCAAGATGATTCTGCTGCTTGTCATCACTTTTGTGGTTATTCCGTTGCTTCTTCCGGAATACTGGATCAGTGTCGCGACCATGGTGGGATACACCGCCATGGGGGCTTTGGGAGTGCAATTGCTTATCGGATATACCGGTTTGATTACATTGGGTCATTCCGCATTCATCGCGGTCGGGGCCTACACCAGCACGATGCTGGTGCTCCAGTTTCCCTGGCCTCAGGGCCTCGTAGATGCAGGGTTGGCTTATCCCATCAGCATCCTCGCCGCGGGCATTGTCGCCGGACTCTGGAGTGTGCTTTTCGGATTGCCGTCCGCAAAGGTAAAGGGTTTTTATCTGATACTTACTACCATGGCCGCCCAGTTTATTACGGTGGATTTTATCCTGACACAGTATGTTTCCCAGATTGGTGGAAGGGGGCAGGCATTTTCCCTGCCGCCTGGAACCATTAAGATAGGGCCATGGCTTATCGAAAGCGAAGTTCGCATTTACTATGTCATGGCCGTGTTGCTGACGCTCATGGTCATTGTGCTGGCCAATCTGCTGCGCTCAAAACCGGGAAGGGCATGGGTGGCCATAAGGGACAATGATATCGCGGCCGAGGCCCTGGGAATTAATATTGTCTGGTATAAATTGCTGTCCTTTTTCGTGGCCGGATTCATGGCAGGAGTGGCCGGGGCTTTCTGGGTATGCAATACGGCCGCTCTCAGTCCTGAGCATTTTACTTGGGGGTGGTCCCTTTGGCTGGTGGGGGTTATCCTGATCGGCGGGGTAGGTTCCATCCATGGCGCTATTTTCGGGTCTATCTTTATGGTCGTGATCATGGAGCTTCTCCAGATGGTGGTGATTCCCATGGGGGACTATTATCCGGAACTGTTGATGGGATTTACCTACATCAAAGACATGGCCTTCGGCCTGGCCATCTGTGGATTTCTTATTTATGAACCCAACGGCCTTGCCTATCGCTGGTGGCAGGCCAAGAACTACTTTAATCTGTGGCCATTTTCGTATTAACCTGCAATCCTTTTGGAAAGGAGGTGACTATCCTTTAAATTCTGTCGGGCTGCATGTTGACAAGTCAACTCATTGTTCTTTACCAAACAGCAAAAGGGGGGAAACAGATGAAAAAAAGCATCGTACTACGGCTTCTGGTTGCGTTTCTGGCAGTTTTGTTTCTTATGGGGTTCTCCGGGATCGCCGCGGCCAAAGATATTAAAATCGGTGGGATCATGGACTGTACCGGTGGTACATCGGACGTGGGCAAAGACTATGCCATCGGTATGGCGGAGGCCTTCAAGTACATCAATTCCGTCGGTGGCGTAAACGGAAAACAAATTAAATACACCTGGTTCGACTATGGGTATCGTATCCCCGAAGCCATCACAAAATATAAACTTCTCAAGAGACTCGGCGTTATTGCCATCATGGGATGGGGCACCGGCGATACCGAGGCGCTTTCTCCCACGGTAAACAAAGATGAGATCCCTTACGTTTCCGCTTCTTATTCGGCCCATTTGACCAACCCCGCGAAAACGCCCTACAACCTTTTCTTTGCATCAGACTACTCAACCAATGCGCGATCTGCATTAACAGCCTGGTTTGACAAAAAATGGCCCCAGAAGGCGGACTACAACAAGAGAAAACCAAGAATGGCGTGTGCCTATATGTTTGCGTCGCCCTACTGCAGCGCTCCCATCAAGGCAATTAAGAACCATGCGGAACTATTGGGTTTCGAGATTGGTCCGGACCAGGACGTTTCTCTCTTTGCTCTGGATACCAAGAGCCAGATCATGGCGCTTAAGGAATTCAAGCCCGATGTGGTGTGGCATGGAAACACGACTATGTCGGTATCCGCTACCATCCGGGACGCCTTCGCCCTGGGTCTTGGCGCCGACTGGATAGTCGACAACTGGGGATTTGATGAAAATCTGCCCCGCCTGGCAGGTGAAGCAGCGGAAGGGGTGATGGGATGTACGCCCCATGCATTTTTTGGCCAGAACTACAAGAATATGGACCTTGTTGTAGATTCCGCGGCAAAATACAACCCGGGCATTCCCCAGGTGAAAAGACTGAATCGAACGGTACAGGCATGGGGAGATGCCCTGGTGCTTTGGGAGGCCATGAAGAGGGCTGATAAGGCGGGGGATCTTACCAGCGTGGGAATCATGAAAAAGGGATTCGAGACGATGCGCAACTACGACATCGGTCTGGGAGCTTCTCCCGTGAGCTATACCGAGTTCGATCATCGTCCGGCCACAGGGTGTTTGATTCAGGAGTGGAAAGGCGGTAAATTTCAGGAAGTGGAGCGCGTAGATATAAAGGCACGCTGGCCCCAGCACTGGGAAAAAGACTGGTTGGGCTGGTAACCGAAAACCATAATAAAGACCTTTGGGAGGAGCATCTCTTGGAGACATCCGAGGCTATACTCAGCATCAAAAATATCGAGGTCAAGTACCACGAGGTTATTCTGGTCCTCAAGGGGGTTTCCATCAACGTGCCTCCTGGAGGGATCGTCGCCCTGTTAGGCGCCAACGGCGCCGGGAAAAGCACGACGCTCAAGGCCATTTCCGGACTTTTGAAGGTGGAAGACGGAGAAGTGACCGATGGGGCCATCGAGTTTGAGGGCGAGCGGATTCACCACGAAAAAGCCGCGAATATTGCCAGGAAGGGGATCATCCAGGTTATTGAGGGCCGCAGAATCTTTGAGCATCTCACCGTTGAAGAAAACCTCAAGGTGGGAGCGCATTTACGGAAGACGGGCACTGTAAAAGATGGTCTTCAAATGGTATACCACTATTTTCCCCGGCTCATTCAGAAGCGGGGAGAAACAGCGGGGTTTGTAAGCGGCGGCGAACAGCAGATGGTCGTGGTGGGAAGGGCCTTGATGACCGAACCGAAGCTGGTGCTGTTGGATGAGCCTTCCATGGGTCTGGCGCCCATGCTTATTCATGAGATCTTTAACATTTTGACGAAGCTGAATTCCGAGGAGAAGATATCGATCCTTCTCGTGGAACAGAACGTCAAGCTTGCCCTGACGGTGGCGCCTTATGCCTACGTAATGGAGACGGGAAGGATTGTGATGGATGATCCTTCCGAAAAACTGATTCAAAACGAGGATATCAAAGATTTCTATCTTGGTATGGGCGGGAAGGGCGAGAAGAAGAGTTTTCGGGATGTAAAGCACTATAAGAGAAGAAAAAGATGGTTGTCCTGATGCCGGACGTTCCTTTTGCTTAGATGGTCTTTTCCATAAAAGGACGAGATTGCCTGGAAGGAAAATGGATTCAGGAACCTGAAACACCAATCTGATAGGGGGTTTATTATGAAGAAGAAGCTGGCTTTTTTGACAGTCCTTATTTTTGGTCTGAGTCTGGGCCTCATGGCTTGCGTAACCACACCTGTAAAGCCCACGACCGCGAATCTGAAAGATCCGGTTATCACTCTCGAATCAATGGAAATTCCGCAGTATGACGGATACTGGTATTATGCAAAAGATGCGAAAACGGTAAAAGGGGAACCCGGAGATCGTGGGGCTTTTCTGCCCATGAGCTTTCTTTTCACCGTCCAGAACCCCAATCCCTATCCGATCCTCCTGGAAGGGATCCAGTTCACTGTGAATTTTGATAATGATTTTGATGTGGTGACCCTCAATAATCAGGATTCCTATTGGATTCCGGCGGGGAAAACCACTGATGTAAGAATTTCCACCTTGATTACGGTTCGGTCGGCGCTTTTGAATCTGATGGTAACGAGCGGATTCAAGCTGAAGGCAAAAGGGTGGAACACCTGGGATACTCTTGAAAGATGGTGGAAAGGGGTCCCGGAGATGACGGTCCCCGTTCGTGTCACCGAAGGGGCGTTTAATTTCGTTGCCGGTGATATCGATAAGGTTGTGGCATTTAGTGCGCTGGTAAAGTAAACGATAACGACCTTTCGCCCTTTGTCTTGCAGTGCACCTCAACCTGTAGGCAAAGGGCTTTTTTTTGTGAGGCATGATTATGGGACTATATGATTTTACCTTCTACGATCTGATTAATCGTAACGCCGTCAGCTTTCCCGACAGGGAGGCATGGCTTGAGGTTGATGATGGTAGAACTCTGACCTTTGCCCAGTACAAAAGACAGGTGGATCGTCTGGCCCGCGGGCTTCAGAACGCGGGGATTAAACAAGGCGACCGGATAGGGGTTGTGGGAAAGAACGGCCTGGAATACTTTCTTCTCTATGGCGCCGCAGCCGCCCTCGGGTCTATTATGCTCCCCGTCAACTGGAGGCTTTCCGCGGATGAGGTGGGATATAACCTCAACGATTGTGAACCGGTCGCGGTATTTGCCGATAAAGAATTCCAGGGAAACGTGAGCGGACTGAAAGAGCGTCTTCCCTCCGTGAAGAAGTATTTTAACCTCGGGAAGGAAGGGGGCGGGTTTTCGGAATTCGAAGGTTTGCTGGAGCAGGGGAATGACTTTGACGCGCCTGATGTGGCCACGGATGACGGATTCGTCATTATTCATACCGCCGCCGTTGCCGGGAGGCCCAGGGGCGCCTTGCTGAGCCACGGGAATATTTTGTGCGCAAACATGCATCTGAATTATCTTTGTAATTTCAAACCGGAAGATGTGCAGCTCAATATTCTGCCGCTCTTTCATGTGGGAGGCCTTTTCATGGCCACCGCCACATTTCATGCCGGGGCTTTGAATGTGAGCATGAGCAGGTTTGACGCAAAAACGGCCGTGGAGACCATCCGGGAAAAAAGAGTTTCCATCCTCATTGAATTTCCTCCCATTCTGTCCTCTATTCTTGAGGAACAGGAAAAAACGGGAATCGATATCTGCTCCCTTAGGGCCGCGGCCGGTCTGGAGACACCGGAGACCATCGAAAAATATCAGAGATTAACCGGCGGAACGTTTTATGTCCTCTATGGCCAGACGGAAACTTCCTGCCTGGCGACCTTCGGACCTTACAACGATAGGCCGGGCGCTGCCGGAAAAACATTGCCCCTGGCTGAGGTTAGGCTTGTGGATGACTACGACCACCCTGTTCCCGTGGGCCAGGTGGGAGAGATAGTCGTGAAAGGCCCCATGGTTTTCAAGGGGTACTGGAATCTGCCCGATGACAATGCCTACACCTTCAGAGAGGGGTGGCATCATACGGGCGATCAGGGACGTTTTGACAAGGACGGCTTTCTGTGGTACGCGGGCCGAAAGGCGGAAAAGGAGTTGATTAAGCCGGGAGGAGAGAATGTGTATCCGGCCGAGGTTGAAAAAGCGATTTTGCTCCATCCGTCCGTGGAAAAGACTGTGGTATTCGGGGTCCCGGATCCCAAATGGAAGGAGGGCATCAAAGCGGTTTGCCTTTTGAAGGAAGGCGCTCGTCTCACTGATGCGGAGCTGATTGATTTTGTCGGTGGAAAAATTGCACGTTACAAAAAGCCCCAATATGTACAGTTTGTAGCTGATTTGCCCCTGCTTGAAGATGGCGCAATCGACAGAGCCAAAGTGAAAGAACTGTACGGTGAAGCGCAATAGGGAAAGGTAAAAGGCGGATACACACCTGAAAGCCCTGCACCAGGTGCGGGGCTTTTTCTTTTGAAAGGCACTACTTTTGTGGTTGATGTCGGATTCTTTTTTCCTTATGCTGTCCCTGTTGCAGGTGTCAGGTGTCAGGTGTCAGGTGTCGGATGACATGGCTCCGTATCCGTAATTCCAGGGTTGTGAAGGTCGGGCCCTTCGGACCCGGATTTTTTGTATCTTATTCAAAAACATGGTACGAATGGAGTCACGAGAGCACCAGGAAAAAGTCAAGAGAAAAGATTGACTTTTTTTGAGGCAAAGCTCCCCCATT
>JBBSAR010000001.1:0-42810 GCA_038252125.1 Desulfatiglandales bacterium | reverse complement strand
CTGAAAGGACTAATAGGGGTCTATCTTCGGCACAAGGCCAAAGACAAAGTAGTGGTTAGCCTTGAGCTCCTGCAACGCTCTTTAGAAGTTGAAATCGAGGACTGGGCCTTGGAAAAAGTACAGGCACAATGAAAAGTCTTTACGGTTTATCAAGCGTTTTTAATGGGTTGCAAAGTGATAATAGCATGACGGCATCTACCCGAATAAAAAAGGCCGCTTTGGAATTCTGTAACCGAAGGTGCGGAGCTTCTGGTTGGGTAAAAATATCCTTGCATTTAGGGTATGTTTTTTGCATGCTTATTCGGGATTGAATTTACTTGTGCGGGTCTGTTTTCAGACCACAACTCCTTGGAGGAAAATATGAAGGTGTTAATTACCGGCGGCGCTGGTTTTATCGGTTCGCATCTCGCTGAGAAACTATTGGAAGACAATCATGAAGTGTTTGTGATCGATAATCTCTGGACGGGAAAGCTCGCAAACCTGGTAAAGATTCAGAACCATAAAAAGCTGCATCTGGTCGTGGACACTATTTTGAATGAATCCGTCATGAATGAGCTTATATTCAAGGCGGACCAGATCTATCATCTCGCCGCCGCCGTTGGTGTCCGAAATATCATGGATCATCCCGTGGAAACCTTGGACATTAATGTAAAGGGAACAGAGGTTGTTCTTCGTCTGGCCAATCGATTCAAAAAGAAGGTCTTTATTGCCTCCACCTCGGAGATTTACGGAAAACATATGGAGCACGAACTGTCAGAGGATAATAATCGCGTAATGGGTTCCGTCAAAAAGCGACGCTGGGCTTATGCGTGTTCGAAAACCCTGGATGAGTTTCTGAGCCTCGCCTATTTTGACGAAAAGAAATTACCGATACTTATCGGCAGACTATTTAATACAGTGGGGCCGAGGCAAACCGGTCAATACGGCATGGTGCTCCCCAATTTCGTACAGAGTGCACTCCTGGGAAAATCGATTACCGTTTTCGGCGATGGAAACCAGAGCAGGAGCTTCACCCATGTCAAGGACGTGGTAGAGGCGGTCACCAGGTTGATGGCCGAGCCTTCCTGCGAAGGGGACGTCTTCAATGTGGGCAATAACCAGGAGGTAACCATCAATGATCTGGCTCAGATGGTAAAAGAAATGGCCGGCAGTTCCTCGGAAATAGAACACATCCCTTATGAAAAAGCATACGGCCCTGGTTTTGAAGACATGGAAAGGCGATGCCCCGATATTAGTAAAATAAAAAAGGCCATAGGTTTCGAACCGCTACATGACCTGAAGGCGATCATTCAGAGTGTGATTGATTATTTTAAGGAGTAAGGGCCATTTTTCTTGAACCCGGAAAAACAAGATGACGCCGATACCTTTCAGCGACTATCCCAAAGAACCGATTGTTCTGAACAATCTGTCTGACAAAATGATGCGGGAATCCCTATTTGTTCCTTTGGAACTGGGCAAAGACTATCTTCGCGTGGCCATGGCCGATCCCGGTGACTTCTATACTGTGGAATCTTTGGAAATGGCCTATGGCCTGAAGGTGCAGGTGAATTTAGGAAAGGAATCGGACATCCTTGATTCCATTGAACGGCTCCACGGTGCAGGGAGTCAGTCCCTTGAAACCATTATCGAAGAAGCGGACAAGGATATTTATGACCTGTCCTCGGAAGGGGTTGAAGATGCGGATCATTTGAGAGACCTGGCCTCCGAGGCGCCCATCATCCGGCTGGTGAACCGCTTAATACTCAACGCAGTGGAACAAAAAGCCAGCGACATTCATTTTGAACCGTTTGAAAATGTTTTTAAAGCGAGATATCGAATCGATGGTGTTCTGCATGATGTGGATTCGCCTCCGAAACGTTTACAGGCCGCTATCATATCCAGGGTGAAAATCATGGCAAAACTGGATATAGCGGAGAGACGTCTTCCCCAGGATGGAAGGATCAAACTTAAAATTGCAGACAAGGAAATCGACTTCAGGGTTTCCACTATCCCCACGCTTTATGGAGAAAGTCTTGTCATGAGGATACTGGACAGAGGCTCCCTGATTCTTGACCTTGAAAAGATAGGTTTCCCGAGCGGTCTTCTGGAAAAATACATGGGACTGGTAAGACAGCCTTATGGAATGATACTGGTAACCGGACCCACGGGAAGCGGCAAAACCTCCACCCTCTATACCACCCTTGCCAAGATCAACTCCCCTGAAAACAAAATCATTACCCTGGAAGAACCGGTCGAATACCAATTGGATGGTGTAAACCAGATCCAGGTGAACCAAAAAATAGGCATGACTTTTGCCAAAGGGCTGCGTTCCATTGTTCGCCAGGACCCCGACATCATTCTGGTCGGAGAGATCAGGGACAGGGAAACGGCCGAAATTGCCATCCAGTCAGCCCTGACCGGCCACCTGCTTTTCAGCACCCTCCATACCAACGATGCAGCCGGCGCCGTGACCAGACTTCTTGATATGGGAGTGGAGAGTTTCCTCTTGAGCTCCACGCTATTGGGTGTATTGGCCCAAAGGCTCGTTAGAGTAATCTGCTCCAAATGCAAGGAGGAAATCAAACCGGACAAAAAATTGCTTCAATCGATGAATGTTCCCCCGGGGGAGGAAAAGGATATTACATTTTATGCGGGCAAAGGGTGCGAGGAATGCAGGTATACCGGTTTCAAGGGCAGAACGGCCATCTTTGAATATCTGGCTGCTGATGACGATATTCGCCGGGAAATATCAAAAAATTCTCCAACGGAAGCAATCAAGGATGTGGCTTTAAAAAAGGGAATGATCACTTTACGGGATGATGGTTGGCGAAAAGTTAGAAAGGGAATGACAACCATCTCCGAGGTGTTGAAGGTAACCTTAGAGAGATAGAATGCCCAAATACTCATATAAGGCCGCGGACGATTCGGGAAAGGTAGTCGAAGGCGTTCTTGAGGCGGCGGAAGAAAAGGAGGTTGTCAAGGAACTTCACAATATGGGTCTGATGCCCATACGGATTTCCCCGTCCAAAGGTGCAAGCGGACATCTCAATATCAATGTCTCAGGTCAGGTCCTTTCTCTTTTTAAAGGGGTTTCATCCAGGGACCTGATGATCTTCACCCAGGACCTTCCTTCTCTGCTGGAGGCCGGCCTGCCCGTGGACAGGGCATTGGCCATTTTGATCGACGCAGCCGAAAATGAGAAGTTCGCCGAAATACTTAAAGGCATTCTCAAAGGCATTCAGGGTGGAGGATACCTTTCAGATGCCATGTCAAAACACCCGAAAGTCTTCTCCTCCTTTTACGTGAATATGGTCAGGGCCGGCGAGGCGGGTGGGGTCTTGGAATCGGTATTGGCAAGACTGGGGGAATTTCTGGAAACTTCGGAGGAATTGAAGGATTATATCAAATCCGCCATGGTTTATCCTCTTTTTCTGGTTTGTGTAGGAGGCGCCTCCATCATTATCCTCATGACATTTGTCATTCCGAAGTTCTCCATGATTTTTTCAGACATGGGGCAGGCCATACCGTTAACAACGAGAATTCTTCTGGGGTTGAGTGGGGTGTTGAGTCATTACTGGTGGGTCATCCTCGGCGTGTTGGCCGCTCTTTTTTACTTTATCAGAAAATACTTCAAATCCCAGGCGGGACGTCTGGTTCTCGATCACTATAAACTCACGCTTCCGGCCGTGGGAGATCTGGTCAGGAAAATTGAAGTAGGCCGTTTTGCCAGAACGCTCGGGACCTTGACAAAAAGCGGGGTGCCTATTTTGCAGGCCCTCGATCTCGTGAAAGACATCATGACCAATCAAATTATCACCCGTTCAATGGAAAAGGTCCATGAAAGGGTGAAAGAAGGAGAGAGACTCTCGAAACCACTGGGCGAAAGCGGGGTATTTCCTTCCCTGGCCATTCAGATGATAACGGTTGGGGAAGAAACAGGAAGACTGGACGACATGCTCTTGCGGGTCGCTGAAAACTATGAAAAAATGGTACGGAATACGGTCAAGAGATATATCAGTTTTCTGGAACCGGCGATGATCCTGGCCATGGGACTGGTAGTCGGATTTGTAGTGTTGTCCATGCTCATGGCCATATTCAGCATGAATGACATGCCATTTTAATTTTACTCGATTAAGGAGTGGATATGAAAAGAAGGAAACAACGCGGTTTTACTTTGATTGAATTATTGATCGTAATGGTTATCCTGGGTTTGTTGGCTGCCCTTGTGGGCCCCCGTATGTTCGGAAAAGTTGGAAAATCCAAACAGAAGGCTGCGAAGGCACAGATGGCATTGTTTGAAACCGCTCTGGATACCTACAGGCTCGATGTGGGGAAATATCCCACAACGGATCAGGGTCTGAACGCGCTCAGGGTACAGCCGGACGGAGCGGAAAGATGGGATGGACCTTATCTGCCCAAAGAGATTCCATTAGACCCCTGGGGTCACCCCTACGAATACCGGAGCCCATCGGAGAACGGTGATTATGAAATCATCTCCTATGGAGGAGATGGAACTTCCGGGGGAGAAGGGGAAGATGTTGATATCTATAACTGGAAAGAAGTGGCGGAATAATCGGGCCTTCACCCTTTTTGAACTGCTGATTGTCCTACTGATTATCAGTGTCGTTTCGGCCTTTGTGGGTCCAAGGATCGGAAGTTCCATGAGCAATATGGAATTGAAGACAGCGGCAAAAAGAATTGCCGCATCTTTGCGCTATGCAAGAAGCCAGGCAACATGGGAAGGGGCGACCTACGTAGCGGAATTTGATTTCAGCGAAAATCAGGTTCGCATTTATCCAGTCAAACCCCAGCCGAACGACCTGATGGAAGATGTGTCAACAGAGGAAAACAAAGGCCCGGACGGCGCAAAGATCTATAACTTACCCCGGACGATTCAGATCGAAAAGGCGGTGTCGGAAAAGGCTGAATCCCGTTCCGGTATTTTTAAGATTTCCTTTTTTCCGGCAGGTGGAAGCAGCGATGGAGAAATCACCCTCATAAATGACAGGGAACGGCGCTATTCCATCAAGGTGGATTTCATTCTGGGAACGGTGGGTCTGATTGAAGGTGAAACGAGATAGCCATGAGAAGGCAGGCGCTGACATTCTTTCAGGCTGATGGCGGATTCACTCTCCTGGAAATTCTCGTGGCCATATCGATCATGGCCATCTGCCTCACGGTCATTCTTCAGCTGTTCTCGGGCGGCCTGAGGTCAGGCAAGTTGTCGGACGATTATACAAGGGGAGTTTTTCATGCCAGAGAAATCATGGAAGAGATTCTTGCATCCGAAGCCCTGGCAGAGGGGATCAGTGAGGGCCGTTTTGATGATTCCTATGCTTGGGAAGCGGAAGTGATACGGGTTGAACAGACGGAAGAGGAAGCATCCAAACTTCCTTTGGATACTTTCACCATAAAGGTGCAGGTTACGTGGGGGGACACCGAAAAAAAGAAGCATTTTGAACTGGAAACCATCAAGGTCCAGGAAAAGCAGAAAGAAGAGGAAAAAGAGGTTCCCAAATAGAACCCATTCAATTCCTTTTACAGGGAGTCTGAAATCCACAAGAGCGCTTGAATGGAGGAATATGCATTCGGAACATCCTCAATTTCCCAAGACTTCACCGTCAGGGGTACACCTTTCCACTTCCTTCGGCTTTACGCTGCTGGAACTGATGATATCGCTCACGATTCTCGGGTTGGTTCTGGTGATCATTTTCGGTGCTCTTCGTATCGGGGTGAGGGCCTGGGAAAAGGGAGAAAAGGACGTTGACGTTCACCAAAGGGAGCGCGTTGTTCTCAATCTTATTAAAGCACAGATTGCCTCCGCTTCCGCGGCTGAAATCACAGGAAAAGAAGCAGACCAGTTTCGTTTCGACGGAAAAGCGGAATCCATGTCCTTTGTCTCCGATCTTCCCATTGTCCCAAGCAACATGTCCGGTATGGTTTATGTGAAATACCGCATTGAACGGGCAGACAGGAAAAAAGGATACAAGCTCATGGTTTATGAGAAAAATCTGGCGTTTATCGACAAAGAAAAGAAAATGAAAGATCCGGAAGAATCGGAATTTTTCGACCTGATTTTGGCGGCAAAAGATATCCGATTTGAATATCTGCAAAATTCTGAAAATGATCAGGATCCCCCTGAATGGCAGGAATCCTGTGATTCCGAAAAAAACCAGGGCAACCCGATTGCTGTTAGAATCTTTGTTCAACAGGATGAAATGTCTGCTCCATTAACCGTAATTGCCCGCATTGAGGCTACCCAGCAGTAAAGGCGCCATGACCACAACACCCCTAAAGAATGAAAAGGGCATAGCTCTTTTCATGGTACTCTGGGTATTAATGCTGCTCTCCGTCATTGTAGGAGAGTTTTGTTATGCCATGAGAACAGAGGTGAATGTTACCCGAAATTTCAAGGAACAAACCGAAGGATATTATATCGCCCTTGGGGGCCTGAACAGGGCCATAGGCGAACTGGTTCGGAACGAATTCATTCCTGAAAAGACTTCTTCCAATACAAATGTGGATGATAGCAATAATGCCCGGAGAAACCCGTTTGGACCATCGGAGGGCAATGAAAAAGAGTCGGAAGATGTGGAGGCGGACGGGTCAAGATGGAGGATTAACAGCCAGATTCCCGCGATTGCGTTAGGGGAAGGTCATTTTGAAGTGATGATCGGTAATGAAAGCGGAAAGGTGAACATCAATAAGGCCGGAGAGAGTCTGCTCAAGACCATGCTGGGAAGTCTGGATATAGAGCAACATGAAAAAGACATCATCGTTGATTCCATTCTCGATTGGCGAGATGAAAACAATCTCCACCGCATGAATGGCGCTGAAGATGATTATTACAAGTCTTTACCCGAACCCTATGAATGCAAAGATGCCGACTTCGACAGCATTGAAGAACTCCTGCTGGTCAGGGGTGTAACCCGCGAGTTGTATTTGAAAAGCCTGAAAGACATGGTAACCGTCTCAAAATCGAAGACAGCTTCTTCAAAAATACACCTGGGGCGCCTGGCGCCCCTGGGGTCCAGAGCCGGGGGCGTATTCAGAAAAGAGACGGCTGAATTGAATAAGATCAACATCAACGCCGCACCGCGAGCCGTGCTCCTTTCCCTCCCTTTCATGACGGAAGAGTTGGTTCAGGCGATCATGGACTACAGGAAGGAAACCGACTTCAAATCGCTCACCGATATTTCAGCGGTTCTTGGAACGGAAGTCTATAATGCCATTTCTCCCTACCTCACATTGAATTTGAGTCCTTTTTTCACGATTACTTCCGTGGGCAAACTCAATGACAGCAAAATAAAAAGTGGAATTGATGTGATGGTTGAAATAAACAAGAGTTTTGAATCCGGTTACAGGATTGTTAAGTGGCGTGACCGTATGAGTATGGAATAGGAGAACTGCTTTGCTTTTTCAGACCAGCCTCGGAATCGATTTTCAAGATACCTCGGTTTCCGTTGCACTCTTGAAGACTTCCATAAATGATGTGAAATTGGCGTCTTCCGGAACTTTTCCCCTTTCAGGTGAAACCACTGCCGCGGAAAAATTCGACCAGGCGGTGGATTTCATTGGCGCTTTTTTGAAAAGAGCGAGGATTTCGCCGGCCTGCGTCTTTTTGAGTCTGCCGCGCAACGTCGTCATCATTCGATATGTGGATTTGCCGGTTGCCTTGAAAGAGAATCTTCATGGCAGTCTGCGATATGAAATGGAGAAGTTCATTCCACTCCCTGAAACTGAAATATTTTATGATTATCAGATAATCTCCGAAGAAAAGGAAACCGGAAAGCTAAGAATTCTTCTTGCAATCATCAAGAGAACCACGTTAGATCCTTATCTCGCCTTGCTGAGCCGGTTAAACCTCCGGATTTCCGGAATCGAATTTTGTTCCACTGCCATATCCAATTACTTTTCGAACCAACAAAAGGCGGGGAATGGGAACGGAATGGCTGTCGTGTTGGCAGGGGATGGTTTTGTTCAACTGGATTTCCTGAAATCGGGGTTTTTGCAGTATTCAAGATGGCTCAACAATGGGCAAAATGACCCGGATTTTACAGAGCGTTTGGCGCAGGAAATCAGGAAGCTCGCAGAGGAACATCATGGAGAAAACGGCAGTCGATTGGAAACGATTTTTCTGGGGGATGCCTCACAGGAGAAGCTGTCGGAATATTTGAAGGAAATGGACGAAATCGACCTTCACATGGTGGATCTTTCAAGGAATCAAATCCCTTCACCCCACTTGATTCCAGCCTACGGACTGGCTCTCAAAGGCATCCGTAATGTTCCCACGGACATCAACCTCATGCCCGCGGCCTTGCGAAAAAAGCCTAACAAGGCGGGGCAATATGTCATGCTGACGCTATCCATGCTTCTCATTCTTTCGGCCATGGCTTGGGGAGGAGGCAATGTTTTCTCCAAGAAAGTCTATCTTGGCAAACTCAATGAAAAGATCAGTCACTTGGAGAGTCAGGTCGAGGCCAGTGAAAAATCAAGAAAGAACATCGAGAAGGTTGAAAATCAGATCGATTATTTAAATGCCCTTTACAGCAAAAGCCTAAGCACACTGGATATCTTGAAAGATTTGAGTGATAGGATCCCGAAAACCGCATGGCTTAAAAAATTCGATTTTTCGGAAAAAGGCGTGACCATCGATGGCTGGGCGGAATCTTCCTCGGAATTGATCCCGGCCCTGGAAAGTTCTCCTCTTTTCAAAGACGTGTCTTTTCTGTCGTCCATAACAAGGGACAGGAGCGGCAAAGAAATTTTTCGGATCGGCTTTAAGCTCAACTGATCAGTATGAACGATCCTCATGAACAATATCCTGCTGTTTTTATTATGATTCTAAAGAAACTGGTGTTCCATTGCCCAAAATAAAACTTGATAGACAGAGAAAATTTCTGTTTGCCGTCCTGGGAATTTTGCTTTTGGGGGGACTGATCTATCGATTTATGCCTTCTCTCCAGAACCTGGTTCCGTCTCAAGAAGAAATTGAGTTACGGGAAAGGACCCTCATGAAATATGAGAAAATGGTCCGCGCCGGAAAACAACTGGACGCACAGCTTGCATCTTTGGAAGGCGTGCTTTCTAAACTGGAATCAAAACTTCTGGAAGGAAAAACACCTTCCCTTGCAGCGGTGGACATCCAAACGATTTTGAACGATATTGCTAAGAAGAGCAATGTCGAGATAAACAGCGTAAAGGTATTAAAACCGGAAGATCTGGATAAAAAAGGGTATTTGAGCATTCCGGTAACCTTTTATATGATTGTGAGCGTCAGACAGTTCAAAGAAATGCTTTATTCCATAGAGAATTCAAAAAAACTCCTGTCGGTCATTAAGGTGGAAGCCAGTTTTTATACGCGGCGATCCAGCGATATACGCTGCAATATAACCGTGGCTGGGTATATGAAGCAAAAAGAGATCTGATGGATACGGGAACCCTGATCAAAAAGTGACTCTTCCAAAGGGAAGGGGATTTTTGTTGTTCCCCTGAAAAGGCAGGCGTTATGTTTTCAAGAATATGGTTGATCAATCTTTTTCTAACAGCCATGGTTGTGTTTGCAGGATTTCAGGCATACCGGGCCTGGCGGGGAGAAGAACGAAAAATACCCGCTATCAGCACCGTTAAAGAAACGCCTTCAAACATTAAAAAAAAAATGTATATGAAAAAGGAGGCTCCTGCAACAGAATACGAAACGGTTGCCACAAACAATCTGTTCGCGGAGGACCGTGCCGAAAGCAAGCCCGAGGAACCGGCAAAAGAGCCTGACGCAAAACCTCAAGCCGATCAAAAAATGATGGATTTCATGGAAAAAGAAGTGGAAAAAATTGCTCTTTACGGTATCCTTATTTCCGAAAATGAGAAAAAGGCGCTGGTGAGCAACCTGGAAATAAAAACCCCTACGGTGAACACCCGGACACCTTTCGTGCCCGCTTTTCTGAAGAGGACGGTCAGAAATCAAAAACCGGCGGTAATGGCCCCGGTTTCATCCGGGGACAAGTTAAAATGGGTGAAGCAAGACGACCAGATTGGCAGATTCAAGGTGACGGACATAAAAAATGACAGCATCCTTCTAACGGCGGAGGGCAAGGAGTTTGCAATTTTCCTTTATGAAAAAAGGGGCCAAAAGAGTGTCGCTCCTTTAAAAAAAGACACGGGACCAGTGGTTGTTAACGTGGGCCCCGGGGCCAAGACCGCGACGGCGCAAGTGCCGGTGAAGCCTGCGTCGACAAAACAGGCTGATGTGATAAAAAATATCCAGAAACAGCTTCAACCGACAACCAAGGCCCCTGCTACAAGGGGACCCGCAAAAAGACCAAATTGAAAAGGAAACAAGGGAACCATAACGATATGAAACAATCAGGAATTTTTTTCCCGGACCTTTTATGGACATCTTTACTCCTAATGGCGTTTTTTTTCTTTGGTTGTGCAGGACAAAAACCCGAAGTCAAAGCCGAACAGATCAGGGCACAGGAACCTTCCGCACGGGAAAAGGTTCCTCCAGTTGTGCCGAATCCGGACAATCGGGTTTATACGGATGAGCAAGGCAGGTACGAACTGATAGGAACGCCTTCCGGTTATGTAAAGAAACGCCTTGATGAGCCTGAAGAATCTCGACCCGACTCCAACAAAAAAACGATGCAAAAGGCGAATGTTCCTGCTCCTGCGGTTGATAAATCTCCCCGGAGCCAAACATTTTCTGAAAAACCTTCCGTAAAGGAAGATCATGAAGACAAAGGACAGAAAATAGTTCTTAATTTCGATAATGCCGATCTGAACGAAGTCATCATTACCATGGCGGATATCCTGGGAATCAACTACATCGTCGACCCGGGTGTGAATGGGAAAGTTACCATCCATACAGCCCGGGGATTGAACAGGCAGGATCTGTTTCCTGTTTTTTTCCAAATCCTTGAAGTAAACGGGCTTACGGCAGTCAAAGAGGGAAGCCTTTATAAGATCCTGCCCATGAAAGATTCCCCGCGAACGGTTATCGATCAAATTTCCGCCTTGGGACAAAAAGACGTCCCTGATGAAGAAAGAATCATTATTCAGATCATCCCACTCAAATTCATAGCCGCCCAGGAGATGACTAAACTCATAACCCCTTTCATGACATCGGGAGGGACCGTAGTATCCGATGCAGGTTCCAATACCTTGCTGGTGGTGGACAGATGGATGAACATCCTGAAGATATTGAAACTTGTAAGCAGTTTTGACATCAATATTTTCGAAAGAGTAGATTACCGGTTCTACCGGCTCAAAAACCTGGATGTGGAAGAAGCCACAAAAATGTTAGACAATTTTGCTCTTACCTACACCAAATTGTCGAACGTGCAGGTAAAGTTTATTCCCATAACCCAGCTCAATACCATGCTTGTCGTGAGTACCTCGCCGACAGTGTTCAAAAAGATCGATGAAGTTCTCAACAAGATTGACGTGGTGGTGGAAGAAACAGAACCCAGGATCTATGTGTACTTTGTCAAGAACGGAAATGCGGCCCAGCTTACAGAACTTATGAATCAGGTCTTTCCCGGATCAAGCTCAGACAAGGAAGCATCAAAAACCAAAAAGAGCACTACCCTGTCAACCCCCGGGAATCCTTATTCTGAGTCGCGCATAAAAGAAAAAAAGGCGGCAGAAAAAGAGGCAGATAGAAAAGTCGAGGTAAAAGAAAGTGCAAAACCGGAAACCTCCGGCAAAGTGGATCTGTCGGAAGGGGCAGGTACTTTGCGGAGCAAGATAAACATCACGGCGGACGAAGTGCGCAATGCCCTCATTATCGAAGCCATTCCATCGGATCATAGAATCATAGAAAACATATTGAATCAGATAGATATCCTGCCGCGGCAGGTCTTGATTGAAGCGACCATAGCGGAAATCACCATTGATACGAGCACAAAGCTTGGAATGCAGTGGGCCTTCGGCCAGGGAGCGGCGCAGGGAGAGGCCAGTTTCGCCGCCACCATAAACAAGTTGGTATCCACCGCAACAAGCGCCTCGTTCTCCGGGCTTAATGCGGCCGTGGGTGTGACGGACAAATGGTTTGCCGCACTCAACGCTCTTGCCACTGAAGGGAAAGTCAATGTGATTTCGTCTCCCCATGTGCTTGCCTCGGAAAACAAGGAGGCAAAAATCGACGTGTCGAGAGAAATCCCCGTGGCCAGTTCATCCTATACCACCAACAGCGCCACAACGGTAACGGAAACCGCCATTGAGTACAGGGACACGGGCGTTATTCTCACCGTCATTCCACACATCAATGATAAGGGACTCGTGACCCTGGAGGTTGCCCAGGAAGTCAGCGATCTGGACGCCGATGTCCTTGTGGGAGGCAAGGCCTATCCTTCCTTTTTTAAACGCAATGTCACTACAACACTTACGGTCAAACACGGTCAGACGATTGTGATCGGGGGACTGATAAAGGACAAAGAAAGCGAAAACGAATCCGGCGTACCCTGTTTGATTAAGCTTCCTATCGCAAAATACCTTTTTGGCCAAAATTCAAAGTCAACCGAGAAGATAGAACTCATTGTGCTTATTACCCCAAGAGTAATTGTCAATCTGGAAGATGTAACTCAGGTAACCGATGAGTTCAAACAGAAAGTGAAGGCTGTCGTCAAGCGGTTCAACCCCTAGCCCTTGCCTAATAAACGGTTTATCACAAAAATAGGGTGTTACCGCTTCAAACCGTCTTCTATTCACATTTGCAGCCGCAAATTCTGCAATATCCGCTTATCATACCGCGCAGGTTTCATGACAACCACGAACCGGACACAAACATTTTCCCTTTTTATTCGGGCAATCCGGTTCCTTTTGATCTTCCTGCTGATTCCATTTTCCCTCCCCCTGAATGAGTTCCCCACAGTGAATGCTGAGGAAGCTGAAGTCCCTCGAATAGCCGTGGTCGTTTCTCAGAACATAAGGCCCTATCTCGAAGCCGTGGACGGTTTCAACCTGGGTTTGTCAAAAAGTTCAGAGGCAACTGTAGAAGTTGTAAAGCTCTGGAAATTTCAGAATTCTGAAAAGTCATCACTGGCTGAGAGCTTGTTGGACAAGCAATTCGTTGCCTACCTTGCTATCGGCCCCGAAGCTTTTCGATTCGTTTGGAATCATTTTGATTCGAAAAACGTCTTGAAACTCTACGCCATGGTTTTGAACCCTCAGGAAATCCTTGGTCCCGCTAACAATTTCTGCGGCATTCCGCTGAACATCCCGGTTGAGGAACAGCTCAGAATCATTGCGACGGGAATTCCCGATGCCAAAAGAATCGGCCTTCTCTATGATCCGGCTTACAATGAAGAATTCTTCAAGAACGCCGCCACCTTTGCATCCTTGCGCGGTATAAAGATCCTCCCGTTGAAAGTTGACGGCAGAAAAGAGATCCCCTCGCTTCTCAAGAATTACTTGACGGATATGGAGGCCTTATGGCTTATTCCTGATCGAACCGTTATATCTGAAAGCATTGTTCGTTATGTGATCAAAGAAGCCTTTATAAAAAAAGTCCCCACAATCGGGTATAATCGTTTTTTTTATGAAAGTGGCGCTTTAATGGCGTTTATTTTTAATTATCAGGAACTTGGAGAACAGGCAGCCCAAAAGGTCCTGGCCGCCCTTTCCGGTCGAATTTGCGCGGATTCGGCGCCTCTATTTCAAGTCTGGATCAACCAACGAGTTGCTGAAAAGCTGGGAAGAAAGGCGCCTGAAACCCTTTCCCCACCTTTTGTCTTTGGACCATGAAAAATCGTATCGGCATACATTTGCGGCTTCTCCTGGGAGTATTTGCCATTATAGGAATAACCACTTTCCTACTGGGATATGTGGGAATAAGTCTTACAAAACAATTTGTTCATGATCGATTTGAAGATCGCATTTCCTACCTTGCAAAATACCTTGCACTGAATGCTGAATTGGGCATATTGATAGATGATAGAACGATGTTGAAACGGCTTGCACACAACCTTATGACAGCCAACGATGTAGGAAAAGTAGAGATTTTCAACAAGGAAGGGATAGAAATTGCCTCTGTGCAGAAGGATATCCCCGGACCTTTTTCCATTGTAGAGACTCCCGTTCTTCCAAGCGAATCCGGAACCGAAAATCGGGTTTTCGATCTCTTTGAACGTGGTTTGAAAATTGAGGAGCCTATTGGCGCCATTCAAATCACTTATAGCACATGGGATCTTGAAAGACTTCTCACCAAGATAGAAAACCGTTTCGTGTGGCTCTCTTCCGGACTGGCGTTTTTTGCCGCACTGGCTTTCTATTTCCTTTCACGATCTCTGGTGGGTCCTGTAAAGCGGTTAGCCGAAGCAGCCAGGCACGTTCAAAAAGGCAACCTGGACACGCGTGTTTATCCCTGCGGCCCCCCTGAGACCAGACGTCTTGCAACATCGTTCAACTCCATGCTTGACTCACTGGAAAAAAACCGAAAAGCCCTTGAAGATGTTTACCAGGAATTGATGAAGCAGAATGCGTTGGCTGAAATAGGCAAATTTTCCATGATGATCGCCCACGAAGTGAAAAATCCATTGAGTATCATCAAAAGCTCCCTTGATATTCTCAAAAAAGACTGCGATCTTTCGGCGGGCGAAGTCATGGTGGATTACATGGAAGACGAAATAAAACGTCTGAACCGCTTGATCGAGGATTTTCTTGCTTTTGCACGGCCCGCCAGACCTTCCTTCCGCGCCGTGGATTTGAACGCGCTCCTCAACGAAATCATAAGGAAATTCCAAATGCAGGAAGTCCATGATTCCGTTGACATTGAATCTCGCATCCCTCCCGAAGCGTTTGAAACCGATGCGGATCCCGATTTGATCACGAGAGCAATCAGCAACGTTTTAAAGAATGCCCTTGAAGCAAACGGGAATAAAGGCATCGTGCGAGTGAGTGTATTTTGCGGACATTTAACCTGGAAAATGGCCATTGAAGACCAGGGGGAGGGAATCGATCCGAATAAATTGGAAAAAATCTTTGAACCCTTTTATACCACCCGGTCCAAGGGTACCGGTCTTGGACTTGCCTACGTCTTCCAGGTAATCATGGCGCACAGTGGAAATGTATGGGCAGAAAATGGAGAATACGGAGGGGCGGTGTTCAATGTGGAACTACCGGTCCGAAAAGTAAGAAAAGGAGAGATACATGGCTCATATTCTCATCGTTGATGATGAAGAAAAGATGCGGCATCTTCTGTCCATTATGTTAAGCAGGAGGGGTTATGCCGTAGAACAGGCTGCAAACGGCGTTGAAGCAGTGGCAATGATTGAAAGCGCATCTTTTGATATGGTTATTTCAGATATAAAAATGCCTCAAATGGACGGCATTGAACTCCTTAAGAAGATTCAAGAAATGGACGCCCCGATTCCCGTCGTATTTATTACGGCATTCGCGACGGTTGAATCTGCCGTGGACGCTATGCGGGATGGCGCCGTTGATTATATCAGCAAGCCTTTCGATGAAGACCGCATTGTATTGACCGTGGAAAAAACGCTCAATTTGTCCCGAATTCTTGCTGAAAATCGGGATCTGAAGGAGGAACTCAAGAAGGCGGCGGGAAGCGAAAAGATTATTCACGCTTCTAAAGAAATGAATGCCATCATAAACCTGGCTTACAAGGTCGCCCAAGGCGACACGGCGGTTCTGATAACCGGGGAATCAGGCACTGGAAAAGAACTTGTCGCAAATTATATTCATGCTGTATCGCCCCGGAAAAATATGCGATTCGTACCGGTTAACTGTGCGGCCATTTCACCGAATCTTGTGGAATCCGAATTGTTTGGTCATGAAAAGGGTTCATTTACAGGGGCATCCGCAAAAACGACAGGCAAATTTGAATACGCGACAGGGGGCACTCTCTTTCTTGATGAAATCGGAGATTTGTCCCTTGAGGCCCAGGCCAAACTTCTGCGGGCGCTTCAAGAAAAAAAAATACAGCGGGTAGGTGGAAATAAAGAGATTGGCGTCGATGTAAGAGTCATATGTGCTACAAACCAGGACCTTGAGAAACTGGTTGGAAGTGGCGCTTTTAGAAAGGATCTGCTTTTTAGAATCAACGTTTTCCCTATTAAGCCCCCTCCCTTACGGGAACGAAGCGATGACGTGATTCCCCTTTGTCTCCATTTCTTATCACAATTGGATCAGACAAGAGAGATTCGCCTGACGGATGGCGCCACCAAAGTCCTTATGGAATATTTCTGGCCTGGAAATGTTCGAGAACTTGCCAATGCCATGGAGAGAGCCATGATCCTTTCCGATGGAACCACAATAACGGCACAGACCATTTCTTTCTTGAAAACACCTAAAGAAATCAGCGACGGTGACTCGGATTTTCTGCTTCCGAAGGAAGGGGCATCGTTGGAGAAGATCGAGGAGAATCTCGTCGAACAGGCACTGAAAATTTCCGGAAACAACCAGACAGCCGCAGCGAGACTTCTCGGGCTGACACGGGCAAAATTCAGGGTTCTCATGAAAAGGGTGAATGGGTAAATTGAGACTCAACGAAAATACCGTTCAGGCACAACATCGGATTCGAAATTCTGGTTCATACATGATTCCCAAGCATTTAAAAAGGTATTCCCTTCTTCTTTTTGTGGCCGTAATTCTTATTTCTGTCGTAATGTCGTATGCATACGCCGTTGAAGAGGGAAGTGCAAAGAAAAGCGATACGCTTTTAATGTTTGTGGGGGAAGATATTGATGTGCTCTCCATAGCGTCAAGACGGGAGGAAAACGCGTGGCAGGCGCCGGCCGTGGCTACGGTTATTACACGGGAAGAAATCTGGGAGAAAGGGGTCAGAACCCTCAGCCAGGCGCTGGAACAGACACCCGGTTTCTACATGGCTCAAAAGGAATGGGGATCCGAATCCTTTCTTCGGGGAATTCCCAATAGTGTATTATACCTGTATGATACGGTTCCTATGGGGTCGGATGTCACAAAATCCCTTCAACCCCTTGATCATGAGCTTTCCCTGGTTTCCGTGAAACGCATCGAAGTGATTCGAGGGCCCGGGTCCGTGCTCTGGGGGCCTGATGCCTTCGCGGGCATCGTAAACGTGGTTCCCATGACAGGAAAGGATCTTGAGGGTGTCGAGACCGGCCTGCTGTATGGCGCCCCGGGTAACCAGGCGGCGGCTTATGCCAATATGGGCCACGACGGGGGAGATTGGGATCTTTTCCTTTCCGTACGGGATCGAACCGGCGAGGAAGACGATGCAACCTGCAACATTGTTCGATTCTGGGGGGATGACGGAGGGCATGCTTATCCTTACGAAGACCGTTTCGGGGAAGAACAGTTAGGCAGGTCCCGGTACTTCGAAGCATCGGGTCGCGTTGCGTTCAAAGACTGGTTCTCGGTTTCGGGTCTAATATCGGATTACAGAAAACCCTATGCCATCACCGGTCCCTCTGAAAGCAGTTCGCAGGAACTCACCTGGCCGGAGAGCAAGGGCGGGCCGTTCGGATATGTTAAACTGGAAGCCAACAAGGACCTGGATTCCTCTTCAGGCCTGCGATTTACCGGATATTATAACTGGCGGAACTCTGAATACGAGATCATTGACCGGACCTTTGAACAGCAGGAAAGCTCCCTTTATGGAGAACTCATATACGACCGGTCCTTTTTTTCGGGAAAAGGAATCTTTACGGGAGGGACGGCCTACAGGAAGACCGATGTGAATGACGCCCCACTCTGGAGGAGTTATTTTCCGGATTACGTTGCTCAGCAAGACTCCGTTCTCTTGCCTCTCTACTCCCTGGAGGACTATAATACCCGGCTTTGGTCCCTGTTTGGACAATATACCCACAAAATTGGCGATTTTGACCTCCTGGTGGGTTTGAGAAACGACAATCACGATCAGTACAAGGATGCCTTGAGCTACAACGCGGGGGTCGTATGGAGCCCCCGATCTGAATGGGTATTGAAGTTGTTGTATGGAACAGCCTATCGCACGCCCTATGTAAAGCAACTTGTCAGTGGGGTGGAACCGGATCTGGAGGAGATTGAAACGCTGAATCTTCAAGTTTCCTGGAAGCCCGCCGAAAAAGTCAATCTGACCGTCGGCGGGTTCAGCAGCCGGATTGACAACCATTTGATGGAAGATCCCTATGCGGGGCTTTCAGAACCAAACCACCAGAAGATTTACGGGGTTGAACTCATGGGCAATGTTTTTCCCATCAAGCGATTGAGCTTTTCAGCCAATCTTACCCTTTTGAATAACAGCGGGCCTGAAGAGACCTATAATTACCTGAAATACAAGGAAAATCCATTTGACCCTCCCTCTTACGAACAACTCAGCTTCCCCTATGACACCGGTCCGAAAAGGCTGTTTAACTTGACGGGAACCTGGCGGCCCATGGACAACGTGACTCTCTTTGCCCGGTTGGGATACCATTCTTCCGCACAGCTTATTTATCCCAGGGCAGACAGTTTCGCTACGGTCCCCGGTGCCTGGCTCCTTGATATGGCCGCTACCTATAGCAATATTTTGACTCCCGGTCTTGATCTTCAGATATCCGTCAGAAACCTGACGAACAACCATTACGAAATTCCCGGGACGTACAGTACCATAGAAGGGGGCCCCATTTCAGCGGAAGTTGTCCTCAGAAAAAGATGGTAGCATGCATGTTGGAACCGAAATGGCCACATCTGCCCAGAGTTGGCTGGATTCGACCAACGGGTGGATTCAAACAGGAACAAGATATCGTTTTCAACGCGTTTCCATTTTCCTCCAAGGGTCTTTAGGATGGCGAAGCAAATAAGAATCCTGGCAATCATTCCATCTTATAATGAAGAGAAAAGTATTGCCCGTGTGATCGGCGCCATAAAGGATAGCGACCCTTCCATTGATATCCTTGTTGTGAATGATGGCTCAAACGACAACACCAGCGCTGTCGCCAAATCCACGGGGAAGGCGTTCATTTTGAATCTACCCTGCAATCTCGGCATTGGCGGAGCGGTGCAGTCCGGGTTCAAATTCGCCAGGAGAAATGGCTATGACATTGCCTTTCAATTTGACGGAGATGGCCAGCATCTTCCTTCAGAGATTAAAACATTATTAGAGCCGGTTTTGACGCATGATGCGGATGTCACCATTGGGTCGCGATTCTGCGGCAAAACCGGAGGGTTTCAATCTACCTTGCTGCGCCGTGGTGGAATCAAAATTTTCGAACTGCTGAATTCTCTTCTCATAAAGCAGAAGATTACCGATAACACCTCTGGATTCAGAGCCTATAGCAGAGAAGCTATTCATTTTTTGGCGGATCAATACCCTTCAGACTATCCGGAACCGGAGGCCGTGCTGCTGCTTGGCAGAAACGGTTTCAGGTTAAAAGAAGTTGCTGTCCGTATGCAGGAAAGAAAGGAAGGAAAATCTTCCATAACAGGCATAAGATCTGGATATTACATGATAAAGGTGTTACTGGCACTTCTGGTAAGCGCATTGCGAACCACGGTAAAAAATGGGGCGGATGACCATGCTGACAAATTTTAGCGAAGCAACCATTCAATATATCTCGATTATAGGGAGCATTATCTTTATTGCACTGATGATTCTGCTGATTCGAAACAGAAAAATCAAAGAGGAATTTTCCATCCTCTGGCTCTTTTTCGGAATCATCTTTTTGGCTCTTTCCATCTGGCGCGGCAGTCTTGAAATTATTGCGCACGTTCTCGGAATCGCCTATGCTCCTGCCGCCATATTTCTTATACTGATCATCGCGATCATTTCCATATTGATTCATCTCTCCGTGATCATTTCCAAGATAACGGATCAAAATAAGATCATGATTCAGGAGATCGGGCTTTTGAAAATGGAGTTGGACATTTTGAAAGGCCACTGCGAGACCGGTCGCCTGGAAACCCATAGACACGAATAGACATTTCCATGAACCTTCCTCAACCCTCCCTGCGCGTATTGCATATCGGCAAATATCATCCTCCCTTTGTAGGAGGAATGGAAAATTTCATAGGCGATCTTCTGCCGGCGCTGGAAGAATGCGGCATCACCACAGCGGCATTGGTTCATGGGCACGAATTCGGGAGGAAGCGCGCCTATGGGCAAGATAAGGAAAACAGGATCTATCGGGCGTCGACCTACGGAAATATTTTCTTTGCACCGATCAGCCCTGCCTTTCCTGTTTATCTTCTGCGCCTGATAGTGGATTTTAAACCTCATATCCTTCACATGCACCTCCCCAATATTTCTGCATTCTGGGCTATACTATCTTCCCGGGCAAGAAAAATTCCATGGATTGTGCAATGGCAATCCGATGTCACTTTTTCAGAAATCAATAGACATTTAGCTGCCGTGTATAGACCGGTTGAACAACATCTCCTTGGAAAAGCCAAACAGATTATTGTCGCAACGCCTCCATACCTTTCGTCCAGTTCCGCGCTCTCGAAGTGGCAAGACAAATGTCAGGTAATTCCCCTTGGTCTGAATGAAAAGAGGCTTGAAAAACCGCGGGCCGGCGCACTGGAATGGGCAGAGAAAGTATGGCAACCAGGAAAGATGCGGGTGCTTGCGATCGGAAGACTAACCTATTACAAAGGACATGAGATCCTCATAAAAGCCGCTGCCAAAGTTCCGCAAACCCATACGCTTATTGTCGGAAAAGGAGACTTGAAAGATAGACTGGACAACCTGGTAAGAACATGGGGTCTGAAAGAAAGGGTGGAACTGATCGGATTCGTATCCGATGAAAAACGGACGGGACTTCTTGCCACCTGTGATGTCCTCTGTCTGCCTTCCATAGAGAGAACCGAGGCGTTCGGACTGGTTTTGCTGGAAGCCATGACTTTTTCAAAGCCGGTTATAGTAAGCAACGTACCGGGCTCAGGAATGGGTTGGATCGTGTGCCACAAAGAAACGGGACTTCACGTAGCCCCCGGCGACGTGGAAGATTTGTCCAAAGCACTGCAGTTGTTATTTGACGAACCCGGTCAAGGAGAAGTTTTGGGCCGCGCCGGAAAAAGGCGTTTTAATGAGTTATTCAGAATAGAACAGACTGCCAAAAGAACCGCTGGTTTGTATCGGGAGGTGATAGATATAGGCGCGGGCTAGTCACCATGAAGAACATGAAGAGCATGAAGACATTTGAAAATGAGAGCACCCGGGAAAAAAGACACAACCGTCTGTCGAATATCCTGTTCCGCGGCGTTTTCATCGGGCTCGTTAGGTTGTCCTTGAAGTTTTTTTTCTTCATGACCTTCCTGTTCTTCATGGTTGAAAAACCACATGAATACCATTTATTCACGGGTATCGGGCTTAGAACGGAGCACCAATGAGGATTTCAAACGGAGTTGTGGATAACGACTGCGTGAGGTTTTTATTTTGATCCGGAGTTTTTTCGGCGCCCGGAAACTTCCTTCGCCTTAAAACAATCCAGGTCCCTTTCCCGAACGGAAGGCTGTCTTTCCATCCCCCTACATATTTTCCACCGTCTGGAAGGATTAAAGTACCTTGCCCGCAGTACTGGCCTCTTTTCCATCCCCCCTCATATTTTCCTCCATTGCAATGCGCCAGTGTCCCATATCCGTCAAAACTGCCGTTTTTGAATTCACCTGCATATTGGTATCCCTCCCGCAAGACAAGAACCCCATACCCATCCCTGCAATCCCCTTTAATGCACTGCGCATAAATCTTCGCGGTCGGGAAGGAAAACAACATCAAACAAAAGATCATTAAAAAACGTTTCTTCAATTTTTCTCCCCTCAAAATCTAAAAAGCGGCCCTCATCAGATGGAAACCGTGAGCCCATCATAGGCGACGGTCACGTCGTAAGGAAGGTTGCGATCGGAAACGACCCGGTTCACGATCGCCTGCCATTCCTTCTGATTCATGGGAATAGGATAGGGTTCCCCATTTATCGGAGATTTCAAAGGGTCCACGGGCTCATACTTCTTTCTATAATGGTTAGCCGGATCGCCAGGGATCATGTCCGCATCCCCCATGTGAACCAGATAGACGCCTTTTCTGGGCCTGATGACCTCTATGAAAGAGAGTGCCCTTTGAAAACTCATATGGCTTGGTCGGTTATGCACGGGTTCGTTCAGCCAGAAGGATTGCATAACAAGATAGTCGGGCCCCACCAATTCATCAGGCATTTCGGGGATATCTTTAAAGTCGGAGGTATACACGATGCTTGTCGTTCGGCCCCGGCCCTCCGCGATTCTAACAAGAAATCCCACTGAGCCCTTGGCAAATGTACCGTGTTCCGTATCAAAAGGCAACCCCTCAAATTCTTTTATCCTGAACCAGCTTCCGGGTTGAACAATCTCGTTCGTTATTACCTTCATGTCCTCGAGGTATGCGAATCGCTGACGGACAACGCGGCAGGTAAGTTCCGTCAAAAAAACAGGTATGGGCGCGAATGTCCCATCAGGACGGTTCCTCAGGTAGGCGAAAAGCTCGTCGAGCCCGATGTAGTGGTCATTATGTTCATGGCTGATGAACACCGCGTCTATATGGGATACCGCATGCCTTTGGAGCTGTTCCCTTGCGTCCGGACCGCAGTCGATCAACAGTGTGGTTTTACCCCTCAAGAGAAGCGATGTCCTCGTCCTTTTTTCCTGTTTTGCCCGCATCGTTTCACAGGTTTTGCAATCACAGGCCAGTTCCGGAAGTCCCCAGGCGGCCCCTGTCCCCAGGAATGTCAATTCCATTATCATCCCTCTATCGCATCCTACTCAATTTCCTGTATTTCCAGAGGTTTGCCATGGCCTGCGCAGCCCTTTCGGGCGTGGGATAATTCACGAGAGCCCCCGCTTCCTCCAGGTCTTTTATCTGTTCGTCCCAGATTCCGGGAGGAGAAAGGATACAGCTGATCACCGGCTTTTTCTGTCTCCACTTCTTGAGCAGGCCGCTTATCCCCTTCACCGCGTCCCTGTTGGCGGACGCGAACATCATGAGAAAAAGGATGCCCCCGACATTCCCGTCCTCCAGAACGGCTTCCACAATTCCTTCAATGGCCGAGGAGTCGTACCATGCCGGTCCCATGTCCACGGGATTGGTTCTCAGGGCCAGGGGAGGAAGCAACCTGTTTATTTCCTCCTGGGTCTTCTCAGTGAACCGGACAATCTCCAGCCCCTGATCCTCACAAAGGTCACAGGCAGCCATGGCCGGTCCGGCCTGTCCGGACAGCACGGCCATTCCCCGTGCCTCGGGAACCGGGCAGGAAACCATGGCCCTGGCCGTATCCAAAAGAGCCTGCGTGTCATGAACCATCAACACTCCGGCCTGGTTCAGGGCGCCCGTATAGATTTCGTGTCTTCCCGCCATGGACCCCGTATGAGAAAGGCATGCCTGGTTGCCGGTGGTTCCTTTCCCCGTCTTATAGGCAATGATCGGCTTTCTGCCAAGCAATTTTCTGGCGGGTCCCAGCAAGGCCGCCGGATCATCAATGCCTTCCACATAAAGGACAATCACTTCCGTTGTCCTGTCATTCATCAGATATTCAAGAATCCGGGGGAAATCCACATTCAAGCGGTTGCCTAATCCGATAATCTTGCTGAATCCCATATCCATACGCATGGCCATGAAACCGAGAAGATGGGAGATCCCTCCGCTCTGACTAACAAGGCAGATGCCGCCCTTTTTTAAAAGCGAGAATTCCGGAGTGAAAGAGGCATTGAGGCCCGCATGAAAGTTGATCATGCCAAAGGTATTGGGACCAATGACGGAAATTCCCGCATCCTCGGCGATACGCTCTATTTCATCATGAAGGAGGGCGCCGGAGGAATCCTCGATTTCCCTGAAACCGGCTGAGATCAAGACGATGCCTTTCACACCTTTCTGAGCACATTCCCGAAATACCGCCGGAACTCCTTTGGCGGGCACGACCACGATGGCCAGGTCAATAGGCCCGGGATAGTCGGAAACAGATGGATATGTTCTGATTTTCATGATTTCGGAAGCCTTCGGGTTTACGGGGATTATTTTTCCTGCAAACCCTCCATGCGTCAGACTCTTCATAACGTGAAAACCAAGTTTATCCGGTTTTTCGGAGGCCCCGACAACCACCACCGATTCGGGATTAAGTAAGGCCTCGAGATTTTGACGCAACCTATCCATTCGAAAATCCCCGCATTTCTCGCACTATTTCTTCAAACGCATTATTATGGTATCGGATTGAATAATGTTAGAAAACAATAGTGCAAATTCCTGGCAAAATCAACCTCCGCCCCCATTATACTATTTGTCCTTGTTAAGCGGAATGACCGGTCTCCACTTTAGCCATTCTTCCTGGGGCTCGCCATAGAGCTGAAACCTCGCCCCGTTTTTCGCGAGGCTCCCCGAAACCTGTGTTCCGATCTTCGTCTCCACCTTTTTCTTCTCGGCGTTTTTCGAACCGTTAAAGACAACTCCTTTACTTTTATCCTCCTTCTTTTCCTCCACATCCGGGGTCCCGGGGGTCGCAAAGGCAACCCCGCCTTCCAGGAGGGCCGCCATCGACTCGGTCTTTATTTTGGCCCCTGTAAAGAGGCTGAAATCCACATCAAGACCTGAGGCTTTCCAGAACTTGGAGGCGGTCCGCACGAGGGGGGCATATTTTTTTCTGATGTCTACACCGATCAGGGTAGATGTAGCATCTTCAGAAAGTCGGCAGTCTGTTACTTCTCCCACTTTGACCTGCCTGAAATAGACAGGGTCGCCGCTTTTCAAAGATCCCAACCGTTCAGATACAAGGATCACATGAAGGCCGTCCCGGATAAAAATCTCTGCCGGAGGGCTAATAAGTCCTTGAAAGGTTCTCCCGGGTTTGCCTTTGCCGGGAGCAAAGGTGAGATAGGCGCCCGAAAACAGGGTGTCCAGATTTCTGGTTTCCGCCAGGCCCAACTTTGGTCGCACAATCCAGAACTGGGTATCCTTCCTGAGAAAACTCCGGTACTGTTGCTGCAAGGTGGCCTGGATTCGCACTCCATTTGTCTTTTCGTCAAGCTCTACGGAGAAAACTCTCCCCACGTCCATCCCTCTGTATTTGATCTGTGTCTTGCTGGAAAGTCCATTGCCATCATTGAAATAAATGGTGAATTTCCGGCCTTCCTGCTCCGCGCGGTCCCTGTCCTTAAAAAGACTGAACGTATCATTATTTTCCGCATTTTGCGTATCGGACCCCTTTTCCGGATCCAGGAAGCTTATCCCTCCCAAAAAAAGACTCTCCAGAGATTCAGCCTTCAGGGTAAACCCGGAAAGCCCCCCCTCAAATGTGATCCCGCTGATGTTAAAAAACCTGGTCGTCTTTTTGACCAGCTCACTATACTTTTTGTAGATGAAAAGATCGAGTGTCACATCGGTGTTGCCGTTCAGATGTGTCTGGCTAATCTCACCAACCTTGACTCCCTTATAATAGATTCCGCTTCCGACCTTCAAGGCCCCTAAACCGTCAGTAAGGGCACTAACATGAAGCCCCGGCGCATCGGTCTTGACAGGTGGGGGTTCCTGCAAGGCCTCGAACCGGTCGGTTTCCTCCCCTTCCCCCGGCATCATGGTAATATAATTCCCTTTCAATAACGTATCCAGGCCGGTAATGCCCCGTGTGGATATTTCCGGTTCCACTTTCCAGAACCGGGTGCCTTTCGTCAGTTGGTTTCTTGCTTCCTTCACAAACCGGACGTGCAGATCCACGCTCCGGAAATCTTTGTTTATCTGCAGGCTCTTTACAAGACCTATGGGCATTCCCCGATAGATCACCTGTGTCTTCCCGGCCTCAATGCCCTGAGCGTTCTTAAAGGTGATACTCACGTCGATTCCCGCATCCATCAGGCTCTTATAGACAAGCCAGGCGGCAATTCCAACGGCTATGAGCGGAAGTATCCAGATAGGGGAAATCCCTCTTTTTCTCTTCAACTCCGGCGTAAGAGGAATGGTTTCCGTATCGATCTTATCCGTCATCATCTATTCTCCCATAGGTGTCGCGTATCAAAAGAGATGGCCGCCAGCATGGTCAGGACAACGACCATTGCAAAAAAAGTTGCGGCAGGGGCCGCTTCAATGGTCGTCAAGGCCCCCAGGTTCACCAGGGCCACCATGATGGCGATCACAAAAATATCCAACATGGACCACCGCCCGATAAATCGAATGACCCTCAGCATAATGGCCTTCTGCCGTAAGGAGGTCTTCCAGTTTCGTTGAATGCAAAGCAGGATCAGCATAATCCCGATGAGTTTGGAAACGGGAACAAGAATACTGGTAAAAAAAATGAGGAATCCAATGAAATAGGTCCCCTCCTGGATAAAATGCTCGATCCCCTCCATAATGGTGCTCGGATACCGGTGGCCGAACGATGTGACGGTCATGATGGGCAGGAGATATGCGGGAAACAGCATGATAAAACTGGTCAGGAGCAATGCCCAGGTCCTCGCAATGCTGTCGGGCTTTCTTACATGCAGCTTCGCCCCGCACCGGGTACAGAGCTGGTGGGCCCCGTCATCGTCTTTTATAACCGACAATTTATTGCATATAAGGCAGAGCGCCAATCCCGCATCCGCCGCGGTGAGGGGTCTGTCAACCATTCTTTTTGTTTACCTCTTCGATGAGGTCCCAATACTGATGCTCGGAGAGGGCCGCCGATGAAAAAAGGGATAAGGCCAGGACTCCCACAAAACAGTATAATCCAATCCCGTAGCTGATGTTTGCAATATCCCCCAATTTGATAATGGAAACCAGGATTCCAAGCATATAGATCTCCAACATTCCCCATTCGTCCATAAACAGGTACGCTCTAAAACCCGGTGGGAGCAATTCCGTAAACCATTTAAAGCGGATGCAGACGGAAAGGCAAAACAGGAGCGCGACTTTCACAAATGGAATAACCGCACTGGTAAGAAGCACAATAAGGGCAACCAGATAAAACCCCGATCTGAACAAAGCGCTCACACCCTGCAAAATATTGGCGGAATCTCCCAGGTTCAAGACGCTCAATTTCATGATCGGAAGCAGCATGGCCGGAGGAAAGAGAATAAGACCGCTGAGACTCAGCGCCGGAATATGTTGTAACGAATCTTTCTTTGTATCGTGCAGGACCGCTCCGCACCGGAGACATTTTTCCACCATACCCGGCGCTTCCTCCCCATTGAGCCGCAGCAGAAGATCGCACTCCGGACAGGCGCTTATGCCGTCAAGGGAAAAGCCCCGCGGACTGTGCTGAAGGCCGGTCATTCCATCTCCTGAATCCACGGTTTAAAGGAATATGTGCAGCAACGAGGGGCAGATTATTCTTCGCAATGATCACCTCTTCCCCGTGATACGCCATATCGATGAGTTTGGAAGGATTTGTTTTCGCTTCAGATACATTGATAATCATGGTCCACTCCCGATTTCAGAGAAACGATGATCCAAGTATATCTATTTGGACCAGGTTGATCAAGCACATACGCCGGGGGATAGCATTTGTTATTACGAGAATTGCTGGAACCAGGGCATTATGATTGCTATCTCATGCCTCCCATGATATATAACCTCCATCATTCGGAACTCAAAGCAAACCACCGGCTCTGTTCGACCATATTTCATCTATTCTTTCCGTCCTATAAAACATACAGATAGTTGCTGTGGGCTAATACGGAATCGTCACAGGAGATCTGAATCATGAGAAAACGCCAGAAAGAAGATATCCTGATTGCGTTCTTCAAGGAAAAGGGAAAATACGAGAAACTTGCGGAGTACATCATTCATCTCATCAGGGAAGATCCTTCGTCGCCAAAGGAAAGCCTTCATACAATGATATATCGAATCAAAGATGAAGCAAGGCTCATAGAGAAAATCGATGAAGAAAACAAACAACTCGGGATTGAAGCTGAGCCTGTCACGCATAAGAATTTTCAGGAAAGAGTGGGCGATCTACTGGGAATCAGGCTTATTTGTCTCCGACTTTCAGATATCAAGAGAGTCGAAGCCTATCTTGGACTTCTGGCCGAGGAGAAAATTTTACAATTCCTGGGGAAACCGGATCAGAAAAGATCATTTGTTTTGCCGGTCGATCCCGGTGAGACAATTCCGGAAGGCCTTAATCTCCGATACAGCGGCTACTCATCCATTCATTACCAGGTACGGTTAGGCAGGAATTCAGATGCGCCCGATGAGTTTAAAGCGCTTCAAATCGAATTGCAATTACGCACTATCCTTGAGGAGGCTTGGGGCGAAATTGACCACAAATACAGATATGTATTCAGCAGAAGCGGCTATGTGCTCCCTGAATATATACACACAGGCTTCTACAATCTGAGCGCCTACCTTCAGGCTGCCGCGTTGCAGGCGGAGCACTTATGCCGGCAGGCAGAGGCTTATAGTATATTGAGGACCAAAAAAGCGAAAAGAAAGTTGAAGTCTTCCATAATAGCTACTCCCGATTCATACAAGGTTCACGTGGATGAATCCAACCAGGCGACATTGCAACAGGCCCTCCAGGCGGTTCTGGAAAAAACCTTTGGTTTTACACTGACAGTCAGAACGCTTACATACATGCTGAAGCGTCTCGATGAATTCGGGTATGCGGAGCAGCCTCATGTTCTGCTTCAGAAAATCTTTACGGAGGACAGACTCCTGGAATTTAAAACTATTTTTCGTGAAGTTCTTAATCGGGAAGCATTTGAGGATACCAGGAAGAGAAACGTTGACGCAATAAATGCTGTAAATTTTGCCCTATTCGACGAGATCCAAGGGAGCAGGGTCGCGAAGGAAGGATTAAGATCCGCCCTAAGATGGAGAAAAGAACGTTAAAGCGGTGCATCCCCCGCGGAAACTCCGAATCCGCCCATATGGGCGGATCCGGAGGCTGCATAGGTGAAACAAACGTATCCTGTTCAAAATCCCCGGGTTTGAATTGCAAGTCTGGGGAAAACATTCCGCCCTAAGGGAGGCCTGTTCTATCCGGACCCCTTAATACATATCTTCCGGCGGCATACCTTGTGCCGAGGACTTCTCCTTTTTTGGTTTTTCAGACACCATGGCCTCCGTGGTCATGAGAAGACCTGCCACGGACGCGGCATTTTGAAGAGCAAAGCGCGTGACCTTGGTCGGATCCACGATGCCGGCCTTCATAAGATCCTCATAAATCCCTGTCTCGGCATTAAATCCAAAGCTTCCTTCCCCTTTTCTGACATGCTCAACCACCACGGAGCCTTCAAAGCCGGCATTGTTGGCGATCTGCCTCACAGGCTCTTCAAGGGCGCGTTTAACGAGGTTAACGCCAAGCTGCTCTTCGCCGGGCAATTGCGCCTTTTCAAGAACTTTCATAGCACGCATATAGGCGACGCCGCCGCCTGGAACAATGCCTTCCTCAACCGCCGCGCGCGTCGCATTGAGGGCGTCTTCAACCCTGTCCTTTTTCTCCTTCATTTCAGTCTCGGTCGCCGCGCCCACGTTGATAACGGCCACGCCCCCGATCAATTTTGCCAGGCGTTCCTGAAGCTTTTCCCTGTCATAGTCGCTGGTGGTCTCTTCGATTTGGGCCCTGATCTGTTTTACTCGCCCGTCCAGAGCCTTCCTGTCGTATCCCCCATCAATGATCGTCGTGCTATCCTTGTCCAGAGTAATGCGTTTGGCAGTTCCCAGGTCTTTCAAGGTGATCGTTTCCAGCTTAACGCCCAGGTCCTCGCTGATCACCCGGCCCCCAGTCAATATGGCCACATCTTCCATCATGGCTTTTCGTCTGTCGCCAAAGCCCGGGGCCTTAACCGCCGCACATTGCAAGGTCCCCCTCAGCTTATTCACCACAAGGGTAGCCAGAGCCTCTCCTTCCACATCCTCAGACATAATCAGAATCGGTTTGCCGGATCCCGCAACCTGCTCCAGAATAGGAAGAAGATCCTTCATGAGTCTGATCTTTTTCTCATGCAAAAGAATATAGGGCTCCTCCAGACGAACCTCCATCTTCTCCGGCTCCGTAACAAAATACGGGCTCAGGTAACCCCGGTCAAATTGCATCCCTTCTACGACCTTCAGGGTGGTTTCCATGACCTTGGCTTCTTCTACGGTAATCACCCCTTCCTTGCCCACCTTTTCCATGGCCTCGGCGATAATATCCCCGATGGTACGGTCGTTGTTTGCGGATATGGTGCCCACCTGGGAGATATCTTTTTTATCCTTTGTCGGTTTGGATATCTTTTTCAGCTCTTCAACCACCAGAATAACTGCCTTGTCAATACCCCGCTTAATGGACATGGGGTTTCCGCCTGCCGCCACGAGCTTCGACCCCTCGCGATAGATGGCCTGGGCCAGAATGGTCGCCGTGGTGGTGCCGTCTCCAGCGACGTCGGATGTCTTGGACGCCACTTCCCTGACCATTTGAGCGCCCATGTTTTCGAACCTGTCTTTCAGGTCAATCTCCTTGGCGACCGTTACGCCGTCCTTGCTGATCTTGGGGGCGCCCCAGGATTTTTCAATGATGACATTCCGGCCTTTCGGTCCAAGGGTCACCTTCACCGCATCGGCCAGGATATTCACACCTTTCATCATCTTCTCTCTTGCCTTTGCGCCATATATAATCTCTTTTGCTGCCATTTTTAAAACCCCCTTGAATTACTTTAGGATACCCAGGATATCATTTTCGCTCATAATGAGGTACTCCACACCATCTATCTTGATTTCACTGCCTGAATATTTACCGAAAAGCACGCGATCATCCTTCTTGACTTCCAGGGGAATTCGTTTTCCGTTTTCATCCAACTTTCCGGGACCGACAGCAGCTATCTTCCCCTCTTGCGGTTTTTCCTTGGCCGTGTCCGGTATGATGATCCCCCCTTTTGTTTTTTGCTTTTCCTCAATCCTCAAAACAAGCACTCTGTCGCTTAATGGTCTTATTTTCATTTCTATTCTCCGATTTACATTGTTTATGGGAAACGACAACCTTAAAATAATCACGCCACTGCATGCATACAATGAATTAATTCTTTCACTTCAACAACTGCTATGCCGGTTTTACTATCAGACATGCCATAGGGAATGATCAGATCGCTATTGTGGAAAATCGCGCCGCAGGTATAAACGACATTGGGCACATACCCCTCGCGCTCTTTTTCATGCGGGGAAAGCAAGGGCTCATCCAGGCGGGCGATGATTTTTGTTGGATTTTCAAGATCAAGCAATATGGCGCCGATGCAATACTTGCGCATAGGCCCGACACCGTGGGTGAGCACGATCCAGCCTTTATCGGTCTCCAGGGGGGATCCGCAGTTGCCGATCTGGATGAATTCCCAAGGATATTCAGGCTCCTGGATGATTTGGGACTTCTGCCAAAAATGGATATTGTCCGAGAACATGATATGGTTATTTTCACCGTCCTGGCGCGACAGCATGACGTAGCTGCCGTCAATTTTTCGCGGGAAAAGCGCCATGCCCTTGTTTCGGATTGCTTTGCCGTTGAGGGTTACCACTCTGAATTTGATAAAATCCTTTGTTTCAATCAGTTGCGGGAGGATATTAAGGCCGTTATAAGCCGTATAGGTCGCGTAATAGGTAACTTCCCCGTTGTCATCAAAAAATTGCACGAACCGCGCATCTTCAATGCCTCTGCTTTCGTTTTTCGAAACGGGAAAGATGACCCGTTCGGATATGCTGTGATCCGCGTGAAAACTCACCTCATAATTAGAATTGGCAAGCCAGTACATGATTTTGAAGGTATGGTCTTGGCGCGCCTCAGGGAAAACGGGACTTTCTCGAAGGGCTCCGATTTTTTCTTTTAATTCTTTAGAGGTGAAATCTTCCGGCAACTGGTCAAGGATATGCGCTGTTACCTCATCGCAGGCCTCCATTTCATTGAGCTTCAGCTGGAAGAGATACCGGTCGTAAACAGGATTTAACTGAATGTCAGGCGTCTCGACATAATCGCTGGTCGGGTCGAAGGTAACAGTATTATGCCGGTCAAGGACGCCGCTGCGAAAAACAATTGACGAAACATGGCCTTCGCCGGTTGCCCGCAGGCTCATGATAAAGCGCAAACTGCCATCCTTCAGATGGCTCTGATCCGGGTGGAGGACAATGGAGGGGTTAAAAAGGGCAGCCGACTCTACGGAGTACTCCATGGTAAAATAGGCCCCAATGAGAGCCTTTTGTGTGTCGCTGAGCACGGCATCCCGAGGAACGTAATCTTCTACCTCATTTAGGTGACGCTCAAAAACGTGTCTGATGTCTTTGTGCCGCTCTGAAAAATCAAGCATTATTTGTGAAAGAAGGTCTTCGGCAATCGGGTCAGGCAGGTCCACGATGCGTCGAATAATTCTTGATATGCGAGGTCCGCCATCAGGGAGATGAAGACGGGTTATAACACGTGACGTATCTCGCAGAAGTCTTTTCTTTTTTCTTTTTACTTTCGGTGTCAGATACTTTTTTGTGTCCATGTTTTTTTATCTCTATTGAAGTTCAATCTTGTGCTTTGCAAAAAGCTGTTATCCATACCCCGCTTTTGAGAAGTCACAATACTTTACGGAGTTCTTCAAAAAAAGGAGTCGTCTTCTGTTCAATGCAGGCAGCCGCATATAAATACATTGATGCAGACCAGGTCTGCCAGTCATTGCCCCGCGGGCTACCATCTTGAGCCTTAAACCACTCGTTAAATCCATAGGCAAGTTCAGGGTTTTTTGATTGTTTTACACATTTTGTAAGAGAATAAAATCTCTTCTCTGCGAGTTTATGCTTTCCTGCCGCGATCAAAGCTGCAACATAAAAACCGCAGACAAAAGGCCAAACACCTCCATTATGATATTCCCCGGGAGCATTCATTTTAGCATAGCGCGTGCGCCAATCTTTATCTCCCGGCATGATATAGGGGAAAAAATTTGGTGGAAGATCCATAGTCAGTTCTTTTTTTTCCTGAAGAATCCGACATTCTTTTTCTATCCAGGCAATAATCCTGACTGCCCTGGCCGGCGGGGCTATGCCCATAATAATAGCTAAACTATTGCCCAGCAGATCAAAACGTTCACTATTGTATATTTTATATGACCATAATGCATAATAGGGTTTATGTTTTATGAATAAGCCTTCATCAGTATAATGTTTTTCTTCTTCTCGTATTGACAACCGTTCCATCTGCGTTCTTATCCGATCTGCTCTCTCAGAAAAACCGAAAAGTCGCAAATAACCGTAAACAATAGTATTAACAAAAAGCCCGTAACCTAAAACCCACTGTTCATCACGCCAGTCGCTGGTCGGCAGCTGAGAAACGAGTACTCTATCTGAAGGGGATTGATATTCCATCCAGATAAGCGCTTTATTTGCAGATTCTTTTAAAAAGTCATTGTCCCCAACATGTTTTCTATAAATTGCGACTGCCAATAAAAATAATGGTGTGGTGTCACTGGCGCCTCTTTCTTTGGAATTATGCACAAGAGACGGTATATGTCCCAGGCGTGTTTGGTTTTTTGCCAAAGATTCCAAAATCTTTTGTAAAGATTTGATTAATTTTTCGTTGCCGGTCAATAGAACGCCGAGAGTGGAAATCATTAAATCCCTGGTATAGGGCTCAGGGTAGCCCCAGCCGGCAGTGCGAGGAAGGCCGCCACAGGGACCATGGGAATTGTGAAGTAAAACCTCAATGGCTGCTCTTTTCGCGTCGTTAATTTCCGTTAACAATTTCGTTTCCATTATAATCGTCCCAGTTTTTCCTCGACTATTTCAACAAACCGTTTGGCAACTTTCCGATAATCATAGTTTTCAACGACTCGCTCACGTGCGGCCTGCCCTAATTCATTTCGCAAATCAGGATTTTCCATAAGATCCATTAAGTAGTTTGCTATATCGTGAACACTGGCCCTGTAGTCTATTGTTCGAGGTTCAACAAAAGTGTGTCGATGCCTTTCCTCGAACCCGGATTCTGATCCAAGGATGGTTTCCCTCATAAGAATTTCTTGGGCTACTTCAGCTAATAATGCTGTTTTGCCGTGGATTAAGGTGTCAAGCATCCCCATGGCTTTGATGCCTATTACCGGTTTGGCACACGCGCCTGCCTCAACTTGAGGCATGCCAAAACCTTCTAATCGTGAAGGAGCAGCATATATATCGCAGGCATTTATCAAATAAGGCATAAAATTTCGCGAAACTCTGTTCATTGTATAAACAATATTCTGTTTGATACCCAGTTGTTCCGCCAATTTCAAATCGGCTAAATTTTGCAGTTGCGTTCTTTCCTGAGGCCAGACTTTACAAACATATCGCCAAGGAGGCGCTTTGGGATTATTGATTGCTAAGGCCTGCATAACTTCTTGAGCCCCTTTAGACGCAGCATCACCGCCAACAGTTAAGACCATGATTTCGTCCGGATCAATCCCTAATGCTTCACGAATAGCGGCTACTTTTGGATTATCTTTATCAAATGGATGAAAAGCATCCGTATCACAACCTACCGGTAAAACTTCAATATTGTCACCTTTAATACCATCTCTTATATATACGTCTTTTACCCAATGAGAGGTCACCAGGATTAAAGGCAGATCATTTAGAATTTCTTGATAATTCGCGATAAAACCATCCGCTACAAACCAGGGAACCGGAATCGCACCGTACTGTTTCGGGTGCAGGATAAGATGAGGTGTATGCCCCCAATACCCGACACCAACAACTATATCGGGGTGAAACCAGCGATAATACCATTCTTTTTCTTGAGCAGCTTCAAAATTAACCGGATAGACATCCACCCCGATTTCTTTTAATCCTCGATACAGCAATTCGCCTTGTGTTGCCAGACCTCCTGGAGACGCAGGATAGTCATAAAGCACTAATACCTTCATGTTTATACCTCCATAAAGAGATTTTTCGGACTATCGAAACACCAAAAAGCCTCGGAGACGGGCGCGGTTTTAGCTTCAAAACTGTTGGCGGAAAAATTATATACTTCAGTGATTATCTTATATTTTTTCTGCCAAATTATTTTTCCTAATTTTGTCAACCTATCCGCAGATGGAATCGGATGAGGGAGGTATTTCCCCCCACCGTCTTCATATGCAAATAACCATAACTGCCTGGCGAATAAGTCCTTATTCTTCCATAATGTCATAACTGCTTTCCCGATTTCCTCGTGTCTCCTGTGTCGGGTGTATTCACCATGCGGGCTATGCGTGATAATGATGTCATATTCCAGTGGCGGCGTTACAGCCAGGATAGATGCTTTAATCCCTTCGGGGGAAAGCGGTTCTTGGTCCGGACCGTCATCTAAATTGCCCATTTTGCCTTCAGCTTTTAATATGTTAAGCGCATTGAAGAATCTTGGTGATCGTTCAGGGTCATCGCCCCGACACAATGACATAATCTGCCAGCTATAATCCGTTTCCATCAGGATAGTTCCACCTGCCCAAAGCGTTTCATCGTCCGGATGCGCTACAATTACTGCTGCATTTTTACCGACTTTCCGTTTCAAATTCATTCCCGATCTTTCTGGCGCGTTGTGGGTGATCTAAGTCAACCTTATTCATTAAACCGATTTCAACCAGTAAATTCCAGCCGGCAACTAATTGAAGATACGAATTGAACCCCTTGTATTCAGGCAATAGTATCGTAGGAAACGATGATTGTTTGTGAGAAATAGCAAATATCGGCAAACCGACTCTATCAATCATCACACTCCTGTATTTTTTTTCTTCCTCATGAAAGGGATCTATGATTATCAGAACATCTTTATTGGTTATGACCTCTTCGATGCCGTGGACAGCATACGTTCCTTCTAAAAAGTCTGATTTTTTTCTGGCTACCTCATTTGCTTTTAAGGTGAGTTCTTCAGCCACACCATTATTGCGCCCCGAAAAATATATAACGTCTGCGCGAGCTGTAGTTTCAATTATTTCCCGGGGAAAGTTCATCTATAAAACGACTTGTAGCAAGTCAGCCAACTTATTTGGATCCGCCAACGGCTGACCGGTTCGGTTTCTCAGAAGCATGTCATAAAACAATGCTTGCTCAACAACTGATTTCGTTGCAGCTACAGCTCCTTCCCGGCCGCATGATAATACATAGGTGTCATGAACCAGCTGAGCTATCGGTGATGTTCCATCGCTCGTAACAGCAATAATATTATCATGTTTTTTGGAAAGTAGATGTTGAATCAAGCTGATGACCTCTTCGGTTTTCCCGGAATTTGAAGCAGCAAATACGGTATAATTTTCAAGATCATATTCCAGCGCCTGAATGGCGCTTTCAGTCACGGCTGCAATTGTAGGAGAAAACCTTAAGGCATTATAAACGGTGTTGTGAGCCGGAAAAATCCTGGAAGAACCTTCGCCTGTAAAAAATAATTTGTGTTTTGTTATTTTTAAGGCAAACCTGTTCATTTCATGAACATCCATCGCTCTTACTATTCCAACGGTTGCCAGAATGTCTTTAATAAGATTATATCTTACATATTTGTCTTGGGTATTATTCACTCTCTTATCCATTAACGAATTGCAATTTAAGAAATCGTAATAATTTCGGCCAAAGGATCAAGAAGCTCCGGCCTAAACCATGATCAAGCCCCAATATTTGATCCTCGCCTACAGCGGCGATCGGGAGTCCGACAAACAAAGGTCAACCAATTCATCGATGACAGCCGTGCCGGCGCACATGACCGTATCCGCCCCTCCCCAATATATTTTTACCGTACCGTCGTCTTCAGGAACGGCGCCGCAGGTAAAAACCACATTGGGCACATAGCCGGTTATCTCCCAGGGATCCTCGGGCTGCAATATCCACTCGTCGCAAACGCCGATGATGGTCGCCGGATCATCAAGGTCATGCAGGGCCGCGCCGAGACGATAGACTGCCCCGGCCATGGTCTTAAAAACGCCATGATAAATATGAAGCCAGCCTTTGTCGGTCTTGAATGGCGGCGCTCCAGGCCCGATTTTCATTTCATCCCAGTGATAGGCAACCGGTTTCATGATCACCCGGGAATCTCCCCAGTGCACGAGGTCGGGAGAGTAGGAAATCCAGATCGACCAGGGCGAAATCTCGGAATGGGGCCGGTCCAGACGCACATACCGATTGCCGAACTTTTCGGGGAAAATAACCACATTGCGGAGGTCGGCCTGGGTGATCAGGGAAATACGTTCCACTTTTTCAAAATCCCTGGTGCGGGCCAGGGCAATCCGCACGCCATGACGGGAATAGGCGCTGTAGGTCAGCAGGTACTCTCCCTCCACAGGGCAAATTCGGAGGTCTTCGACCCCGAACGCTTCATATTCGGCAAACACAGTGTCCGTTGAAGGAACGAGAAAGGGTTCGGGATGAACCGTAAATGAAAAGCCATCTGCGCTTTCGGCCCTGCCGATGATGGAGCGCCCGTTTCGCAGATGAGACCGAAAGAGCATAACGTAATGATCGTTGTATTTGACGATGCCGGCATTGTGAACGGTAGCGACCGGATAGGGAACATCTTTTCTTGTAAGTATGGGGTTATCCTTAAAACGCGTGATGATCGGGTTATGCGTTTTCATGGGGTTCTGTCCTGTAAAATCATTTCATAGACTTTTATGTATTGTTCGACCATGTGGTCGACGGTGAAATGCCGTTCAACATGGCGACGACAGGTTGCGCGATCAATCTCTTTAATACGGGCAACCGCCTCTATGGCCTCATCCACGTTATGGACCAAAAAACCATTTTTGCCGTTTTCGATAAGTTCAGGCATGCTGCCCCTGTCAAATGCGATCACGGGCGTACCGCAGGCCATGGATTCGATAACGGACAGACCGAAAGGCTCATCAAACTGTATGGGGTGCAATAGCGCGCAGGCCCTGCCTAAGAGCCGGTTGCGCTCAACGGGTCCGACGCTGCCGACATAAACCACCTTATCGTTGTCTATGTACGGGGCCACATATTGATCATGGTAGGCCTGGTCCTGAATAATTCCGGCCATTATGAGCTTTTTATGGCAGGCCCCGGCGATTTCAATCGCTTGCCGGGCGCCCTTGTCATTGTGAATGCGCCCGAAAAAAAGCAGGCTGTTATCCGGTGCAGGCTGAAAATCAAACTGCTTGATATCAATGCCGTGATGAATGGTTTCGATATAATCAAGATCCGGCGATCGATCGGCGTCGCTGATGGAAACATAGAACACTTTGCCGTTGTATTTTTTGTAAACCGGCAGAATCTTGGGCGATGAAAAGCCGTGAATAGTGGTCACCACCGGGGTGGTCGTCAGGCCGGTATAGGTCAATGGCAGGAAATCAAAATGGTTGTGAACCATGTCGTACGCATCGGCATCCTCAAAGAGTTCTGAAATGTGCAGGCATTCCCAAACTTTTGGGTTGAGTGAGCGATCTTCTTCATAACCCCGCGGACAAACGGCATGCAGCGTGCCGCTGGTCAGCGAATCCCTGGTCGCAAACAGGGTAACAGCATGACCACGCGCGACCAGCCCCTCGGTCAAAAGGGAGGCCACGTTTTCCCAAGGGCCATAATGGCGTGGCGGAGTGCGCCAGGCGATGGGCGAGAGCATTGCGATATGCATATCTGATCCTTTTGCCAATCCGTGTTCCTTTTTCAGCTATTTTCTTCTTTTGTTGCTGGATTGTTGCCGTCCTCAGATCAACCGTCTCTGAATGTGACTCATAAAGGTTCAGACAACGGCTGGTTCAAAATCTCGTCCGCATAAAGCTTCTGCAATGTCATCAGCGAAAGCAGCCACGCAAGGGAAGACTCGGCCCCTTCATTCTGGTTGATGCCGTCCGCCATCAATCCATCCCGGCAGCCGCCGGTCTTGGGATCATAGAGCGGCAAGTTGAGGTCGTTGTGTCCGAGAAACCAGTTAAAACACATGACTGCATTCTCAAACCATGCCTGGTCCCGGGTGATATTAAAAGCCTCCACGCAGGCCTCGACCATGGCATTGGCCTCAATGGGCTGCTGATCGAAACGTGCTCTGGGGCCGCCTTTTTCATACCAACCGTTGCTGCCGATGGGCACAAAATGATTGTCTTCGGTCTGGATGGCAAGGAGCCAGTTGAGGGAGTTGAGTCCCATATCGATCATGTCGTTGCGTTGCATCCGCTGGCCGGACAGCAGCAGGGCATGGGACAGTTTGCCGTTAGCATAGTTCAGGGCGTTCTCAAGCCAGGGCCAATCGTCTGTTCCATTGTTTTTAAACTGATTGAAAAGCCTGTCGGCAAGAACTTCCCGGATCCTGCGCGCATCACTGTCGCCGGAAAATTTATCCAGGTAAGCGTGCATGCCCACCAGACAAAAAGCGATAGCGCGGGGCGATTGAAAATTCTCGACAGCTCCCAGTGCCTTTTTGAAAAGGGTCGTGCTCACTGCGAGATGCCCTGGATTTTGAAGAAAAGCCAACGATTTGCCAAGGCACCAGAGCGTTCTGCCATGCGCATCCTCGGACGCGATCTCATCCATCCACTGCCGCGAATAAGTCATGAAATTGCGAAAGCGCCCAGTTTTTTCATTATAGGCATACAGAAGAAATCCGAGATAATGATCGCTGAGAAGATCAAGTCTCGAGCCGTTTGTTGGCAGGTATTTTTGACACATGGCGGCAACCAGCAGCGCTCTGGCATTATCATCGGTGCAGTAGCCATGGGTGCGATCGGGAATGGTGTAGGTTGCATGTTGCATGATGCCGGTATCATCGGTAAAGGCTTTCAAGTGATCCAGTTTGATCTCCGGAAGCTCGAAGTTCGTGATGGCCATGATGTTTTCCACATAGGAATGCCGGGGACGGGGATTTCGAGTGCGGTTTTGCCGCACTTCACTGAAAACCTGGAGATATTTTCGAGCGACCTCCTTCCAGACTGCGTCACGACTGAATGTGTAGGCTTTTTTGCGTATGGAGTGCCGTTCTATATCGTTGTCCAAAAGGCCGGTAATTTGTTCCGCCATGGCATCCGGATTGTTGAAAGGTACAATCCGGCCCCTGCCCTCGGCAAGCATCTCCGTGGCATACCAGTACGGGGTGGAAATAACTGCCTTGCCTGTACCCATGGCGTAGGCAAGGGTCCCGGAGGTAATCTGGGCTTCTTCAAGATAAGGAGTGACATAGATATCGGCGATGCCCAAGAACTCGCACAACTCTTTCAGTTCAACAAAACGATTTTGAAAAATGACATGTTCGCCGATATGGAGTTTATGCACCAGTTGCTGCAGCATGATACGGTAGGCATCCCCGTGAAATTTCAAAATATTGGGATGGGTTGCTCCAAGGATGATATAGACCAGATCAGGATGATTCTTGATAACCGTCGGAAGGGCCTGCAATACATTTTCGATGCCCTTATTCGGGGAAAGCAAACCGAAAGTGAGCAGCACCTTTTTCCCTTCCACGCCGAACTTGTCTTTGTAGAAGCTTGAATCAATAAACGGCGTGTCCGGAATGCCGTGATGGATAAAGGCAATCTTCTCCTCGGGAACTCCATAGATATCTTTGAGAAAATCAACGGCCTTGTGGCTCATCACCACCAGTTTGTCCGACAGATCGGCCAACTTGCACATGACGGCGCGATATTCCGGCGCGGGGTCCTTCAAAACCGTATGCAGCGTAGTCACCACCGGCATGCGCAGATCCCCCAATAGTTTCAGCAGATGGCTGCCGGCAACCCCCCCGAAAAGGCCGTATTCGTGCTGCACGCAGACAATATCCGTCTGGCTGATATTGAGGAATTGGGAGGCCACACTATAATCGGACAACTTGTTCTGATTGATCTCAAAGCGAACTTTTTCGGGATAGGCATACCCTTCGGGGTTGTCATTCATGGCTGCCGCCCAGCAGTAAATATCGGGAGCCTCCAATGATAACGCCTCGACCAGATCCGTGGTGAAGGTCGCGATGCCGCACTGGCGGGGCAGATAGTTGCCGATGACGGCAACCGAGTTGATTCCTTCATAATACTTAATAACAGATGCCATAACCGCTACCTTTTCATTTCACGTCTATTTCTCATTTTCCCAAATCGATTTTGTTTTATCTTTCTTTTCCTTCCGTTTTTCCTTTGGTGTTTGCTTGCTTTTCTTCTGGTCTTCGCGCCTGCCTATATCTTTTTTTCCCTTGTCTCCCATATTGTCTCCTTATTCTTTGTCATTCAAAATCTGCAATTTGTCGTTAGCTTTTAGGTTCCTTTCAATGCTGATGAACTTGCAAAAAGTCAAAAAACATCCATTTTCGTCAAACCCGTAAACGCAGGAATCCAGGAAAATAGTGGGCTCACTGACCCCCACTCCCCTATCGAAGTCGAAGATAAATTTTAAGGGGATGACGGGCTTGGGGGCTTTTCACGAATTCATCATTTCTATCAGTCGACTCACTTCTTAATAAGAAGGCTAAGTCCATCGGCGCATACCCGGCTCACGGTATAGTCTGGTTTTTCCGTCTGCCCGGGCATTTTGTCCCAGCCTCCGGTTTGGATGAATTCTGACCTCTTCCATGAATCCATGGCTCCTAATTCTTTGAGTTTCGCCTCATGGTCTGTTTGCGCCATGAATTGGCCGACGCAGATCTCCGCCTGGCTTGCCAGGACCGCTGCGTCGGTCATCTTTTGTGTTGTGCCGGAGGTTGACCAGCCTCCCCACGCAAAACCGGTGATCATTACGATGATTGCCCCGACAATAACACCCCAAACGCCATACTTGATTTTACTCTGTGATTCCGTTTTCATCGATAATACCTCCTCGTATTATGTGGTGCTGTTTTTTCCTGTGATGACTTTTCATCCAAACCATCTTAGTCCTTTTTAGAAGTTCTCTTGGAGATTCCCTTGCCCCTGATGGCATTGATGACCTCCGCCCCTTCCGAACGGGAGACCGTATGGATTTTCATTTCCAAAGGTCTGTCCAAAAGGCTCTTCGTCCCTAACAAAACACTGAATCTTTCGGATCCTATATGACGATCCAGGTCTTCACGGGTTTCCCACTCCTCGATCAGATCAAAAACAGCATTTCCTTGGATATCGGAAAAAACGTCATAATTCAGACACCCTTTCTCATTTCCCGCCGGCTCAATCATCGAGAGGAGCGTTTGCATGATCTCCGTTCGTTTTTCCATGAGCGCCTTCATTCTAATCCTCACGATAATCATGGAAGTTCTCCTCTCCGGGAAATTCCCTTCAAAGGTTTTGTTCATGGCGTATGCCCGAATGCACGAATCAGTTCGTCCTGTTTGCCGTCAAAAAATCAAACAGATAACTATATGTATATCCAAGCTTCGTGCCAGACGGGGGAATCGCTGTCCCTATTTGGGATAAGAACTTAACATCTCAATGAATAGTCAAATTGGAGGGTTAGTGGAAGAGGGGCGGAGCGACGCGGAATGGTGGCCATATATGGCGAATGGCCACATATGGCCACCACAATCGCATCGGTCAGGCAAGGGGTGTGATGTTGGGAGAGGGTATAAAATTGCCACCTATTTTATAATGGTGTCAATCAGGAAGAAGCTGCTATCCGATAATACAATTTCAAAGACAATAGATCGGATTTTGATCCCCTTGAAGGCAAACCCCGGAAAGTTTATATCATTCTTTGATGAGACTTGGCTTTTTTCCTGGTTGACCTTAGGACGGGAAAGGGGTAGGTCTTTAAATAGGCAAAAAATGGGCGAGACCGCCGGCAAGCCCAAAAGCAAAATCAAGCATGCTTCAGGAGATCTAAATGGCAGCAAAAGGCTCATGCAAAAGATCCGTGATGTAAGTGAAAATACCTGGGAGGATCTCAAGCAAGGAGCAGAAACCATCTGGGATATGTACAAAAACAGCTTTAAAAAGGCTAAATCTGAGTTTCAACGAGGCTATAGGGAAGACTTGTAATAATAACAAAAAAGCCACTTTGATCCGGATGTGGGGGATGCTTTCTTTGTCTTTCAGGCCAAGCTACTCACGGTCCTGATTTTTCAGCAAACACATTGCATCATATAGATGATACTACGG